>JBEPXL010000238.1:0-5784 GCA_041641935.1 Desulfobacteraceae bacterium
AACTGCAGCTGGGGCGGCAGCGCTCCCTCCAGCCTGATTACCGAAGCGCTGGAAAATGCCCGCTCGTCCGGAAGGTCCGGCAGGGGATGCGTCATTGTCGCCGCTGCGGGCAACGCAAGCGGACCGGTTGACTTTCCGGGCAGTCTGAGGGGCGTGCTGACCGCCTCCGGCACAAACGAGTATGACGAATTCAAAACCAGGAACAGCCGTGACGGTGAACACTGGTGGGGGTCCAATTATGGTCCGGAAGTCGATATTGCCGCCCCTGCCGTTCATATTCATACAACGGATATATCCGGCAGCGGCGGGGTCTCCCCCGGTGACTATATCGACAGCTTCAACGGCACATCCGCCGCCACCCCCATCGTCGCGGGAGCGGCAGCCCTGCTCCTTTCTGCGGACAGCGATCTGACGGAACGGGATGTGCGGCAGCTGCTGACGGACAGTGCGGACAAAATCGAAACCTACACCTTCAGCGGCGGGCGGAATGACCGGCTGGGATATGGTCGCCTGAATGTGTACCGGGCACTTCAGCAGATACGCCGCCCCGACAATCAGATGACCGGTGTCATCCGCCAGGCAGGTGTCGGTCAGCCGAAGGCGGGAGCGTTTTATCTTGACCGCAACGGAGAGAGTTCCTGCCTGCTCAGAACCCATGCGCCGGACGCATCGGAACCTGCCGATGAACTGGCAGAACAGGATCTTGCCACCCTGAGTACGTTTGCCGGAAAGCCGGTGCGTATCCATTATACCCGTCTCCAGGAAACCCCTTACGGCCTCATTCTCTGGGGTGTGGATGTACAAACGACGCCGGAAGACGGCCGGCAGAAAGAAGATACAATCCCGCCCGGTGAAGTCCGTCTGGAAAATGGCGGAACCAGACGTCCGGAACAGGAGGGAACCATTCCGCCTGGCGAGGTGCGCCTCGGCTGGACGGAGCAGCCTCCCGCTCCGGAACCGGATGAAGAGGAAGAGATTCCCCCAAACGAAGTTCACATGGGATTTATTGAATCGGCGTAGCATCGTTTCCGGTCCAGGTTTACTGCCCGGGAAAAGCCAGTCCCACTTCGGCCTTTCCAGACAACCGGAACATGATCCGGAGATACTGCTGCGCGAACAGTGTCAGATAAGGTCAAGCCGTATTGAATGGTTCAATACCGCATGATGGCTTCTGAGCAAACCAACATCAAGGAGGTATGTATGCCTGACAAGAAAAAAATCGACATGATTGTCGGAGATCAGTTGCAGGATCTGAAAAAAGTCCGCATCCCCGGTCTGGAAAAACCTTTTGAAAAGCTGACGATTTCCGAACTGGTTCAGCTCCGGCCCGGATCGGATATCTCTTCGTCATGGGAAGTGAATGCCGTCACGGACAATGTTTCGGCGACAACCGACTCTTCCCTGGCCGAACTGGGGCGTATCCATAAAATCCGTTCCATGGAAAAAGTGGTGCATCAGACCCGGCTCAACGATATCCGGAACCAGCTCGCACCGGGTGGGCTTCTCCAGTTTACCGGAAAAACCCCCGATAAACTGGAACCCGAGTCGGTAAAGCTTCCCGATCCGGATGAGGATTTTTTCAGCATCAATGACGATGATGACCCTTTCAGCGCTTCCTGAACCGCTGCACTTGCTGTAAACCGCTATGATTCCCACTGGTCAACGCCTCACGGGCCGGGAACTGCTGGCATTCCAGCAGAAAGCCTCCCGCCACCTTGCCTTCAGCCTGACCGACGCCTGTCCGCTCCGGTGTGAACACTGTATCGCTTCGGCTGTTCCGGTCCGCAGACAGAAAGAGGTCACGGTGACACCGGAGCAGGCACACCGGTATGCCGGACAGATGGCCGCCATCCGGGAAGAAGGGGTGGAACGCGTCAGCTTTACCGGCGGTGAGCCCCTTCTGGCAAAGGCGCCGCTTCAGATCCTTTCGGAAGCGGCGGCCGCGGCAGGAATGACCAGTACCGTCATAACGGCGTGTCCGTGGGCCGGGGATGCTGAATCCGCACGACATACCGTCCGGCGCTATCCCTATATCACCCGCTGGCACCTTTCCACAGACCGATTCCACACCGCATTTCTGCCGCCCGGACATCTGCTGCGGGCGGCAGAGGCGGTGCTGGAAGCGGACCGGGAGGTTCTGATCCGGTTTACCGTTTCACAGCCCCCGGCAGAGGAAGATCAGCGGCTGTATGATTTCCTCCGGACACATCTTCCGGAAGGTGTACCGATTGCCGTCCAGCCGGTCAGTCATGCAGGCCGTGCGGCGGATCTGGAGACTGAGATTCCGTCCGGTCTGCCGCAGCAGGTTCCCTGTCTGTCCACCGGTCCCGCGATTCGCCGTGACGGCTCCGTCAGCCCCTGCTGCGCTTCACTGATCGGACAGAAAGAAGGGCATCCCTTCGTGTATGCCGCCGCGTCCGAGGCAGGACTGGCAGCCGTTTACCGGCAGTGGCAGGCGGACCCGCTTCTCCGGTTGATTCGCGCGGTCGGTTTTACGCCTGTACTCCCCTGGATTCAGGAAGGGATTCCCGATCACCCCCTGTTTGACGGGATTCCGAATCATCCCTGTGAGATCTGCATTGCCCTCTGGAAACATCCGGCTGCAGCGCCACTGCTGCAGCAGGTCACCCGGCGACCGGATGTGAAACGGAAAATTGATCAGCTTTTTGCGGCGGTGTTTGAAACAGCGCCCCTGAAACCATAACCGGAAAACGAACCAATGGTGAACCATCGTCCATGACCATTCCCGTCCTGAAACTGCCGGACCCGAAAGTCCGCATGACCTTATCGGAACTGACCGATGTGCAGGCCATTGCCGCCAGACATATTTCATTCAGTCTTACGCTCGCCTGTCCGCTCCGCTGTTCCCACTGTTTTGTCAACGCCTCTCCCCGCCGGGGAACCACCACCCTTCCGGTGGAAACGGCCTTTCAATATGCGGAACAGATGCCGGCGCTCCATGAACACGGCATCCGGAGCATCGGGTTTACCGGCGGAGAGCCATTGCTGGCGCACCGGCAACTCAGCCTGCTGTCAGAAGCCGCTCACCATGCGAATATCCGGGCCGGTGTCGTCACCGCCGCCCACTGGGCGAAGACCCCGGCATCGGCGAAGAAAACAGTGCAGCAGTATCCCGGTATTCAGGACTGGAATATCTCTGTAGATGTCTATCATCAGGAATTTGTCAGCCGGGACTGGATTCGGAATGCCTATGATGCCGTTCTGGACCAGGGCAGAGAGGTGACGATCCGGTTCACCTACAACAATGATCCCCCCCGGGACGATGAACTGCGTCTCCTGGAATTCATTACCACACTGGAAGAGGCCTCCTTTTCATCCCAGCGCACCCGTTCCGTGGGCAGAGGCGCAGATCTGGGAATCGGATACAGTCATCAGTACAATCCCTGGCGCAAACCCTGTCTGACCACGGGGATGGTCGTCCGGTATGACGGCTCCATTGCCCCCTGCTGCCTGAATCTGGTGGAATCACGGAATCATCCCTTCCAGATGGGCAGAGCGGATGCGCGTCCCCTCCGGGATATCCACGCAGACTACATGGCCATACCGCTGCTGCAGCTGATCCGGGTGATCGGTTTTTCGGAAGTGGTGGAATGGGTCAATGACGGCGGCTTTGGGGACCGGCTTCCGGACCCGCTGCCGGATGAAATCTGCGAAATATGCGCCATTCTCATGTCGGACAGGGAAATCGCCGATTTTCTGGTTCGCAAGACATCCGCTCCGGATATTCAACTCAAAATTGCGGTGCTGACCAACCGCATGTTACAGGAAGATTTCATGCTGCACGCCGTAATGAACCGCTTTCCCCGGCTTGTGCGTGACATTCCGCATATCGAAACTTTGATGGGTAACCGCCATGAACAGACCTGACAGCCAATCAATCCGGCAGTCGCCGAAGGTGATCCTGCTCAGTATGCCCTGGGCCACGACAACCCGCCCCTCCCTCGCACTGGGAATTCTGGCGCAGATTTGCCGCAGGGAAGGCATTCCTGCCGAGGTCTTCTACCCGAATATGGACATGAGCGCCGCCATCGGCTTTGAAATCGCAGGCCATCTTGCCAACGAACGGACCCTGTACGGCTTTTCCGAACACCTGTTTGCCGTGGATCTGTTCGGACCGGAGGTGCTGAGCAGCAACGATTACCTGTCGGTCCTCACCGGTCTCAACATTCCGGCGCCGTTCAGGGATCTGCAGTTTATCCGCCATCTCAGAGATGATGTCATCCCCTCTTTTCTGGATCGACTGGAAGAACGGGTTCTGGCCGCGCAGCCGACGGTTGTGGGCTTTACGGCGACCTTCAATCAGGTGCTGGGCAGCCTCGCGCTGGCCCGGCGGCTCAAACGGAGGCGCCCTGCCCTTCAGATCATTGCCGGCGGCGCCTGTTTCGACGGCGAAATGGGGATGGAATACCACCGCGCCATGCCGGAGATTCTCGATCATGTCTTTCTGGGAGAGGCCGACCAATCCTTCCCGGAATACCTGAAAAGACATGCGGCAGACCGTTCCGTCTACGGAATTCCCGGCGTTACCTGTCGTGAAGAGGGAAAAATCGTGGCCGTACCGGGCGAGCGGCTGCGGAACATGAACGAGGCGCAGATTCCTGACTTTGACGACTTTTTTCTGGAAAAGGATCGTCTGGAGCGGGAAACCGGAAAAGTATTCAACATCGAATTCATCCCCTTTGAAAGCTCCAGGGGGTGCTGGTGGGGCCAGAAGAATCACTGCCTTTTCTGCGGCGTGAACGAGGAACTGATCTCCTTCCGGGAAAAAGATGTGGAGCGGGTGATCCGGGAAATGGTCTACCTTTCTTCCCGTTACCGCGTTGTTCATCTCACCGCCTCCGACTACAATATTTCACGGAAATCCCGCAGGAAAATCTTTCAGGCGCTGAAGGATCTGGATCTGGATATTGAATGTTTTTATGAAACCCGAGCCGATCTGACCAAAGAGGAAATCGGTCTGATGAAGGATGCCGGTATCCGGAAAATCCAGCCGGGAATCGAATCCTTCTCCACGGAGATTCTTCATCTGATGGGGAAAAAGACGAGCAGGATCCGGCATGTCCAGTTCCTGCGCTGGTGCAGGGAATACGAAATCCACACTTCCTACAATGTACTGGCAGGCTTCCCCGGTGAGGAGATTTCCTGGTATTTTGACATGGCCGATTTTCTCCCGAAGATATTTCACCTGTCCCCGCCGCTGCATAACATGCACTACGTGGAAATGCACCGCTTCAGCCCGCTCTTTCAGCGGCGTCATGAGTTCGGTGTGAATACCTGCCAGATTCGCGAGGATTACGGGTTCAACTTTCCGGAAGGTATGGTCGATCCTCTGAAGATCGGGTATTTTTTCAATTTCAAAGCCTCGACCGTTCTGGACCGTGAAAAGTATGCCGAAAAAGTCCGGTCCGTGATCAGCGACTGGATCGAAGCCCACAAGCAGAAATTTCCACCGCTGTATCACTATATTCTGGGTCCCGGCTTTGTCCGCATTACCGATACCCGCCGGGGCGAAGGCCGTTATCTGCATCTGAGTGATCTGCATCAGGATGTTCTGCTGCTGTGCGATGCCATCCAGACCCTGCCGAAACTCCGGTCCCTTCTGACCCCGCTCTATCCGGAAGAAGTATCCACCGGAAGGCTTGATGAGGTGGTGCAGGAGATGATCGCTGAAGACATTCTCATGCAGGAAGGAGAAGAAATCCTGACGCTTCCCATCGGCTATCGTCCGCGGACGACGGAAGCGCTTGCAGCCTATGTCCTTGG
>JBEPXL010000239.1:0-5769 GCA_041641935.1 Desulfobacteraceae bacterium
CATTGACCTGATCATTTCCGAGGCACGGAATCTGGCCATCAAGGAGATTCTGCCGACCCGGAAAGAGGGCGATGAGCAGGGCTGCACCTTCGAAAACGGAAAGGTGACGGTTCCCGAATCCTTTCACCGGGCCTATGAACTGTTTCTCGAAGGTGAGTGGCTGGCCATGCCCGAAGATCCCGAATGGGGCGGGCAGGGAATGCCGCGCACCGTCGCCCTGGCGGCTGCCGACTATTTCAACGGGGCCAACTACGCCTTCATGATGTATCCGGGCCTGACCCACGGAGCGGGGAAACTGGTCGAAGAATTCGGAACGGAAGAGCAGAAACAGCTTTTCCTCAAGAAAATGTACACCGGCAAGTGGACCGGAACCATGCTGCTGACCGAGCCGGAAGCCGGTTCGGATGTGGGCGCGCTGCAGGCCACTGCCGTACCCAACGGCGACGGAACCTACTCCATCACCGGAAACAAGATTTTTATCTCCAGCGGTGAACACGATCTGGCGGAGAATATTATCCACCCGGTCCTGGCCCGGATCGAAGGCGCACCGGCCGGCACAAAGGGGATTTCCCTTTTCCTGGTCCCGAAATTCCGGGTCAACAGTGACGGCAGTCTGGGCGAGTTCAACGACGTGGTCTGCACCGGCATCGAACACAAGATGGGAATCCACGGCAATTCCACCTGTTCGCTGACCCTCGGCGGAAAAGGGCAGTGCATCGGCACGCTTCTGGGAGAAGAAAACAAGGGAATGCGGGCCATGTTCCTGATGATGAACGAAGCCCGGGCCCTGGTCGGAATGCAGGGATTCAGCTGCGCGTCACCGTCTTACCTGAACGCCCTCAACTATGCCCGGGAACGGGTCCAGGGCAGAAACCTGCTCAAGGCGGCCGACCCCGACGCCCCGGCGGTTCCCATCATCGAACACCCGGATGTCCGCCGGATGCTGCTCCGGATGAAGGGATATGTCGAGGGAATGCGGAGCCTGCTCTACTATCACGGCTATCTGGAGGATCTGAAAGCGACCACCGACGATGCCGAGGAACAGGCCAAGTACCAGGGCATGATTGAACTCCTGACCCCCATTGTCAAAGGCTATGTCACCGACCGGGCCCTGGATGTCTGCAATGACGGTATCCAGGTATTCGGCGGATACGGCTACATCAAGGAATACCCCCAGGAACAGCTGCTCCGGGATGTCAAGATCACCCAGATCTATGAGGGAACCAACGGCATCCAGGCCATGGACCTGCTGGGACGGAAACTCGGCCTCAACAAGGGCAAACCGGTCATGGACCTGCTGGGCGAGATGAACAAGGTCATCGCTGCGGCAAAGGGGGAGGAATCCCTGTCCGAACTGGGCACGGAACTGGAAAAGATGGTCAACAAACTGGGTGAAGTCGGGATCCACATGGGAACCATCGCCATGTCTCCCCAGGTGATGACCGCATTCGCCTTTGCCTATCCGTTCATGGAAGTGACCGGCGATGTGGTCCTGGGATGGATGCTTCTGTGGCGGGCGACCGTTGCGGCGCAAAAACTGGAAAAGGCCAAGAAGAAGGACCGGGCATATTATGAAGGCCAGATCCGGAGCGCCGAATTTTTCATCAAAACCATGCTGCCGGCGACCTTCGGCAAAATGAAGGCGATTCTGGCCAGCAACGGGGCTGTCATGGAAATCTCCGATGATGCCTTCGGCGGAAAGTAATTCACCACCGGTCCCTCCGCATGCGGAAGCGGTTTTCTCCGGAACACTGCTTCCGTTCCGGCGGTGATATGGACAGGGACGGTCTCATGGACCGCCCCTGTCTCTCTGCTGATCGCTCTGATCCTCCGTTACGAGGTGTTTTCCCGCCGGTTCAGCTCCTCTGCTTTGAGATCCTTCCGCAGAACTTTACCTACGTTTGTTTTCGGCAGCTCGTCCCGGAACTCGATTTCCACCGGCCATTTGTATTTCGCCAGACGCTCCCTGCAGTAGTCCAGCAGTTCCTCTTCCGTGACGGTTTCGCCGGGTTTCAGGGCCACGAAGACCTTGGCCGCCTCTCCCCGGTGGGGATGGGGAATTCCCACCACACACGCCTCGATCACCTTCGGGTGTTCAAAGAAGACCTCTTCAATGTCCCGGGGATAGACATTGTAGCCGCCGGAGATGATCATATCCTTTTTCCGGTCCACGATAAAAAAGTACCCCTCTTCATCCATCTCGGCGATATCCCCGGTATGCAGCCAGCCGTCTTCGGTCAGCACCTGGTTCGTCTCTTCCGGCATATTCAGATAGCCTTTCATCACCTGGGGTCCCCGGACCAGCAGTTCTCCGGCCTTTCCCGGCGGCAGGTCGGTTCTGCCATCCTCCAGGTCGACCACACGGCATTCGGTATCGGAAATGGGCAGGCCGATGCTGCCGATCTTCCGTTTTTCCGGGTTGAAGGGGTTGATGTGGGTCACCGGTGTCGTCTCGGTCAGGCCGTATCCTTCCACGATGACGGCTCCGGTCTTTTCTTCAAAGTTCCGGATCACCTCGACCGGCAGGGGAGCGCTGCCCGAAAAACACCCTTTGATGGAGGTGAGATCCGCCTGGTCGATGCGGGGATGATTCAGAATCCCGATGTACATGGTGGGAACCATCGGCGCGAAAGAGGGCCTGTATTTGGTGATCGTCTCCAGCAGCTGGTCGGCCTGGGGTTTGGGAACCAGCACATTGCCCCATCCCATGTAGATGGCAAAATTCATTGAAGTGGACAGCCCGAAGACATGGAAGAAGGGAAGCGCCCCCAGCATGATCTCCTCTCTTTTGATGGTCCGGGGAAACCAGGCTGCAATCTGCTGCACCTGCTGACTCAGATTGGCGTGGGTCAGCATGACGCCCTTGGAAACGCCGGTGGTGCCGCCGGTGTACTGGTAAATGGCGACATCATCAAAACCGACTTCGGTCTGGACCGGTTTGGCCTCGTACGGTTTGAGTACCTTTTTCCAGCGGAAGACATCCGGTGCGGATTTGACATCGGCTGCCAGTTTCTTCCGTTTTGCAACCAGCGGGAAGAGCAGATTCTTGGGGAAGGGGAGGTAATCCCCGATGGAGGTGTAGATAATCTGCTTGATACTGGTTCTGGGCCGGAGATCGATCATCCGGTTGGCCAGAAGGTCCAGGGTGATGAGGATTTTCGCCTTCGAATCCGTGAACTGGTGTTCCAGTTCACGGTCTGAATAGAGGGGATTGTTCATGACGGCGATCGCACCGATCCGGAGGGCGGCGTAAAAAGTTGCCACGCACGGGATCAGGTTGGGCAGGAGAACCGCCACCCGGTCTCCTTTGCGGATACCGAAATCGGTCAGGCAGGCGGCGAAGCGGTTGACCATGTCATCGAGCTGGCGGTAGCTGATTTCGTACCCCTGAAACAGCAGCGCCATCCGGTCCGGATAGCTCTGGGCCGAGCGTTCCAGAAATTCCGTAATGCAGGTCCGTTCGTAGGTCAGCTTTTCCTGAACATACGTCTCGTACCGTGTCAGCCAGGGTTTTTCGTGGTAGTTACTGTCTGTTGCCAACGCGTACCTCCTTTATGAAAAGTTCATCAAAAGTTCTTGACAAGGTTCCGTCGCCATGTTAGGGATTGACTGAGCGCTCGTTCAGGTATCGCTGTGGACGGTTATCTACCGGATGCAGCAGCCTGTTCGTCGCTGGAAAAGAGGAAATGTACTGAAATGTATGGTGAAACAGCATATGAATATCTGTTCATTGGTACAGGTGTTCGGTTCACTGACGGGCAGCCTGGTTCCCGGTGCGGTTTATTACAATGATCCAGATGACTTTAAATCAGAACCGGTACAATTTCCTCTTGACAGGAAGGCAAACCCTTTGTAGAAATGAATGAATATTCATTCATTTAAGATTGCAACGTTATACTATTTATGAAAGGAGATGGAAAGTAAAAAATGGAATCCGCGTTGATATCTCCCGCCAGTGCAACGGTGTTCGGTATACCCACGGTACTCTTTTCCGTGCTGATTCCGGTGGTCGGTGTTGCCGTTTTCGCCTATATCATGGCCAAACGGATGGCGCCGCTGGTGTTTTCCAGCCCTGACTTCCGGTTCAACCGGTTTGCCGAACGAACCGTCGCCGTATTCAAACTGTGGCTGGGCCAGTGGAAACAGCCGCGCTACATGATTGCCGGTGTTCTGCATATCCTGCTGTTCGCCGGATTTATCATTCTTTCGATCCGTTCGATCTCCCTCGTGTTTCTCGGCATTTCCGAGGAGTTTGTCTTTCCCGGCTTCCGGGGCACTGTAGGGCATGTCTATAACTTTCTCAAGGATTATGCGGCCACCTTTGTCCTGTTCGCCGCCGTGATCGCCGCCGTCCGGCGGATGTTTTTCAAGCCGGACCGGTACAAGGTTCCGCCCCGGTACGGCAAGGATCATACCCCGGAGGCGGTCTTCATCCTCGGCATGATCTGTGCGCTGGTCATCTCCGAGAGCCTTTTCGAGGCCAGTGCCGTGGTGGCCAATCTGCAGGCGGGGATTCCCACCGAAACCCTGGCGCCGCTGAGCATGGCCTGGTTTTTTTCCCTGATGCTTTCCGACAGCGCACCCGGCACGCTTCAGTCGATCCATCTGAACGCCTACTTTGTCCATGACGTGGTCTTTTTCGCGTTCCTCTGCTTTCTGCCGCTGGGAAAACATTTTCATGTTATTACCTCCATTTTCAATGTTTTTTTTCTCAAGCTGGACAAGGGAACGGTCAAACCGGTGCAGTGGGGTGTTTCCGAAGAAAAACTCGATGAACTCGAATCTTTCGGTATCAGGGAGTTCGATGACTTCACCTGGAAGCACATCCTCGATTTTTATTCCTGTGCCGACTGCGGCCGTTGCTCCGACCAGTGTCCGGCCAACGCGGTGGGGCGGCCCCTGTCGCCCCGGTTTATCTCCATCAAGGCCCGGGACTACGGATATGACCTCTATCCGCTGAAGGGATCGCTCAAAAAGGGTGAACCCCTCATCGGCACCATCTACGAAGAGGATGAAATCTGGTCCTGCACGACCTGCGGGGCCTGTGAGGAAGAGTGTCCGCTGATGATCGAATACATCGACAAGATGGTCGATCTCCGTCGCAGCATGGTGGAAGACGGCAATGTACCGCAGTCGGTGCAGAAGGCGCTGCAGGCCATTGAAAAACGGGGCAATCCCTGGGGTAAAATGGAAAAGAAGCGGGCCGACTGGGTCAAGGAGAAGGAATTCAAGGCCGAATACCCGGTCAAGGTGCTCGACAAGGGAAAAACCGCCGAAACCCTCTATTTTGTGGACAGCATCACCTCCTATGACGACCGGATTCAGAACATCGGACGGGCAACGGCCCGGATTCTGACCGCAGCCGGTGAGGATTTCGGTGTGCTCGGCAAGGATGAAAAGGACAGCGGCCACGAAGTGCGCCGGTTCGGGGAAGAGATGCTCTTTCAGGAACTGAAGGAGATGAACACCGAAGCGATCCAGGCAAGCGGGGCAAAGCGGATTGTGACCGCAGATCCCCATGCCCTCAATGCCCTCAAAAAGGATTACGGCGATCTGCCGCCGGTGGAGCATATCAGTGAAACCATCGCGCGGAACGTAAAATCCGGAAACCTCCGGCTCAGGCAGGCAGAGCTTCCCAACGCCGTCTACACCTATCACGATCCCTGCTATCTGGGGCGGCACAATGAAATGTATGATATCCCCAGGGATGTTCTCGATGCCATTCCGGGGCTGCAGCGGGTGGAGATGGAACGTTCCCGGGACCGGTCC
>JBEPXL010000240.1:0-5761 GCA_041641935.1 Desulfobacteraceae bacterium
GACGCTCTTCCGATCTTGATCTTGTACAGGCGCTGGTTCAGCTGGCTGGGGTCTGCGCCCTGGGCGATCTCCTGCTTCATCGCCGCATTCTGGCTCTCCAGATAGTCAAAGGTGTTTCTCAGAAACTGCTCCGCCGCCTGGTCCATCTCACCACGGATTTCCCGGATGGCGGTATTCTGTGCAACCGTATCATTCACCAGCTGCTCGTAGGCCATGACTTCACTGCTGACCACCTTGACCGCCTCTTTCAGCCGGACCAGGTGGGGTGAACGGGCTGCCAGGGCTTCCGCGTCCGCGATGGCCTGTTTGACCATCTCCAGATACTCCCGCCCTTTATCCAGATACACCTGCTCCTGACTGAAGGCATAGCCGCGCATGTTGTACATGGTCTGGAGAGAAAACCGTTCCGCCTGATTGGCGATCCGGACTTCGGGAACATATTCTTCAGTCAGCTTGACGGAATCCGCTTCCACTCCTTTCATGTACAGTACCGCCACTGCGCCCAGCACCGCAGCGATAACGATCAGAAGACCGAAGCCGATGCCGATTTTCCTGGACAGTTTCAGATTTTTCATTACCCCTCTCCTCTTGTCGTCTGGTGCTTCCTTCTCCCGGACGCATGGACCGGCGGGATGCGGAAGCGGGTGTTGGATCATGTATGCGATAAACGTCCCCCTGTCCGGCTGCACCGGAGCGCCGGCAGGAAACGATGGATCAATCTTCCACCCCTTCGATCCGGACCATTTTTTTTGAAGCGGCGATGCGCCATGTCAGTACGGCGCCGAAGAAAATGTTGTTCTTCTGCTTCACCAGGGGGCTGTCCTCGAAGGCGGCCCCTTCGATGTTGTCCCAGCGGGTGTATACGCCCATCGAAAGTGTGTCGGTCAGCCGTTTGCTGCCGCTCACTCCCACGGAAAATCCGGCATACCCGCCGTCGGCGTTATAGCCGGGGCGGTCCGGGCGGACAAAGTCCTCTGCAACATCATAGAAGTAGCCGTTATAGCCGCTGTCGGTAAAATCGATGCCGATATTGAATCCGAAGCGGATCTGACGGTCCTGAAACATGCGGCGGTTGTTGTAGATCAGGTTGAAGCCGCCGTGCAGACCCTCGTATTCCAGATCGACGTCATCAAAGCTGACGGAAAAAGCGCCCCGGAGCGCGGCCCGGAGGTAGAGATCATTGAGCGGATCACGGCCGGTGAAATACCACTTGATCGACGGGCCGACCTCTCCCAGGGCGTCCAGATCGGGCATTCCTTCCCGGGCCTCGTTGTCGTCTTCCACCGGCGGATTTCCGAACAGGGAAATGTCCGATTCAAAATATTCGCTCCGGAAAAAAATACCCCGGACCCCCTGCCGGTCCACCTGAAAAAACTCTCCCCGGTAGATGAAATACGGCAGGGGAAGAATATACCAGTCGGCCTCGTCCGCGCCGCGGTAATGGGGAATCCGGGATACGGTGTTGAACAGGACAAATTCCCAGAGCGGTTTTTCCGCCACGTCTTCCCCGCTGTCGGCAGGGGATTCGGCAGCGGCAGGCGGGGCGGATTCACCGGATTCGGACCGGGCGGAAGCAGAACAGGGAGAGAGGATGAGGGCGAACATGATCAGCAGCATAACAACCGGGAAGGGGCGAAAAACGGAATGCATCATATCGAATCGTTCCTTTACATTGTGTTACGTTCTCTGTTCCTTCCGGAACCGGTGGGCGATACAGAGTGCCGCGGCGGTTTCCAGAAAGGTGATGATCTCCGGCAGGGAGATCCGCTGGTTGAAATTCCCCAGATGCGGTCCGGTATGGAGGACGATCTCCCGTTCTCCTTTCCGCAGGCCGTCGATCTCCGCCGGTGTCATTCCCCGGTGCGTCAGATGGTCCCGGAATTCCTCATCGCTCATGGCGGTCTGGTCCGCCACCCGGAGAATCTCCGTCATGTGCCGGTCCACCCCCATTTCATCGATCATGCGGGGGATGAGCGCATCGAGCCGGAGGGGAGCGGTATCCGCCGGGAGACCGCCGGTAAAGCCCGTGAAAAAATGGCTGCAGATGCCCGCCATCAGTTCCCGGAGCTGGTCCGGATCGAAGAGATCCCGCGCATCCACCGGTTCCCCCTGATCCGGTGCGGCAAACCCGATCCGCTGGGGTTCCCTGTTGCGGAAATAGCTTCCCGCCACCAGCGCAAGGCTCAGCAACTGGGTTCCGATGTGACGGTAGAGGGGCGTTCCGGAACGCTCCAGGGCGACCAGATGTTCAAAGTCCCGGAGACCGCTGAGACCAAAGTTGGGATACCGGCACGAAAAGAGCCACCGGTCCAGCCGGCCGCCCCGGTGCCACTCGTACAGACCACCGTCGGCCCGGCGGTTCTGCTGCACCCGGTTGTGAAACAGGGGAATCGGCGCGGTCTGGATGATGCCCATGCCGGTCATCTCCCCCATGAGCCGGGCATTGCGGAAGAGGACATCCCGAAACCGGTCCGGTGAAAGCCGCCGCCCCGGACGGTGGTCATTGGGATAGGTGAAATAGTCCGGATGGACCACAAAGGCGATGGCCTTCGGCTGCCCGTTTCCTTCGATTTCCGGCATCACCGGAAGCCGCTCCGGTTTGAACAGGTAGCCGTTCCGGACCGGCACGGGGCGGGGCACCTCGAACCGCCCGGAAAAGTGATGACACCGTTCCCCCAGAAAATCCGACCAGGCCGCCTCGGAATGGAGGCACGCCCCGTCTCCGTTCCGTCCACATTTGACCACCAGAACCGCATCGCCGTTTTTTCGCGCTGCTGCCCGGTCCTGCCCGGCCAGCGGCACAACCAGACTCCGGCCGGCCCGTACCGGCGGTCCCGCCGGTGTGCCCCCGGCCCGCTTCAGCAGTTCCCGCCAGCCGAGCGGCGGAACATACCGGCCTGTCCGGATTTCGGGCGACGGTCCTTCAATGGCCACGGGCAGCGCCCCCAGGGCTTCGGCTGTGGCCCGGTGGGCGGGACCGGCGCCGGTGGCGATGATGTCCAGCAGCAGCGCCAGTGCCTGTTCCGTCAGGTGCCGGTCCGGTGCGCGGCAGATGATATCCGTCATGGCTTCGGCAGCGGCTTTATAGAGAAAATAGGCCTGCCGCTGGTTCGTGTACTCGGTGCCGGTGATGATCCGCCCCAGCACCCGGACCGTTTCCGGACAGGCCACTGCCGGATGCTCGCCGATCAGGGAACGGAGGTTCCCCAGGATGACATAGGCCGCGCTGATGCTGAGCGGCCGCAGACCCAGGACCGTTTCATGGCGCTTCCGCTCTGTTTCGGGACTCCATCCACTCATGGGAGATCAGCGGATCAGAAACCGGTAGTACCGGTACATTTCCGCAAACGCCTTCACCGCCCGTTCCGGCGTGGGATAGAAAACGCCTTTGTACCGGCTGTTGTCCACCCGGTAGACGGTCTGTTCGTCCTGATCAAAGGAGAGACTGACGCCGTAGACCGGTTTCTGGTGCTTTTCCATCAGATTGGCGATAAAAGCAATATATTTCTCTTCAAAATCGGCAAATTCCTTCTTGATACCATCCAGAAACGCCGGATCATGACCGGGATCGGCCTTGCGCACCGAATCGGCGACCCGCCCCAGCAGTTCTTTCCGGCCGATCAGTCCCAGATTGATCACCGCGTCGCACCCGTCCCACCGGACCAGTTCCTGCAGGACATTGATGGCCACCTCCGGGCCGTGTTCGCCCACGATATCCACCGGATTGGACCGGCTCCAGTAGGGCGGAAGATACTGGTCGATCCGTTTCACCAGTTCCGGCGAAAGTTCCGGAATCTGAAGACCGTGCTGCGCACAGAGATCGGCCGTGACGACGCCCCAGCCGCCGCCCAGGGTCATGATGGCAGCGCGGGTTCCTTTGGGCAGGGGCAGGGACGAAAAGGCGGCGGAAAGATCGAGCAGGTCCGTCGGATACTGTACCTGCACAATCCCGGCCTGGCGGCAGACGCCGTCAAAGACCCCCACATCCGAAGAGAGCGCTCCGGTATGGCTGGCCGCCGCCTTGTTCCCGGCCTGGCTCCGCCCCCCTTTCATCAGGATGATCGGCTTGGTTTCGCTGACCCGGCGGGCGCTTTCCAGAAACCGCCGGCCGTTTTTGACGCTCTCGATATAGAGCATGACAATCCGGGTTTTGTCATCCTGCTCGAACGCCTCCAGATAATCCTCGATGGTGATCATGCCCTCGTTGCCGGACCCGGCAAAACACCGGACGCCGATGCCCTGGTTTTCGGCAAAGGCGAGCAGCTGGGTTCCCATGTTGCCGGACTGGGCCACCACCGCCGTCGATCCGGCGATGGGCCAGACATGGCTGCCGGTGCAGTAGAGGTGGATGTGGGGATTGCAGATGCCCATGGTGTTCGGCCCCAGCACGAGAATATCCGCCGCCCGGGCCTTTGCCATCAGCTCCTGTTCCAGTTTCCGTCCTTCGGGTCCGGTTTCGGCAAAGCCGGAGGTGATCAGGAGCATGTTCCGGATGCCCTTTTCCTGAAACAGGGGAACCAGGTCCATGACCCCGGCGGCCGGAATCGTCACCACGGCCAGGTCCACCGGGCCGGGAATATCCGCCACGGAGGTGTATACCTCCCGCCCGGCGATGGTCCCGCCTCTGGGATTGACCAGATAAATGTCGCCCTCGTATCCGCTGGAGGCGGTGATGGCGAACAGGATATTGCCCCACTTGCCCAGCCGGGCCGAGGCCCCTACAAAGGCGATGGACCGGGGATGGAAAAAGTTCCGGATGCGCTTCGGATCCACCGCCGGCGGCGGCGGGGGGGCGGACGGTGTTTCCCGGACCACCACCAGCGCGTCAACGGCGTTGACCTCGCCGGTGGGCATCGCCATCAGCGGATTGATATCGATTTCGGCGATCTCCGGGTATTCCATCGCCAGCCGGGAAAGACCCAGAAGAGTCTGTACGAGCTGGTTCCGGTCCACTGCTTCCTCGCCGCGGAACGGGCCGAGGATCGCCCGGGAACGGATTTCATTGAGCATGTCCACGGCATCGGACTCATCCAGCGGGGCGGCCCGGAAGGTGACATCCTGCAGTGCCTCGGTAAAGATCCCCCCCAGCCCGAACATGACCACCGGCCCGAACATGGGATCACGAAACATTCCCGCCACCAGTTCCCGGCGGCCCGTAACCTGCTGCTGTATCACAAATCCTTCCAGCGCGTCCCCGGCCCGTTCCGCGATGGACCGTGCCGCATACCGGACGGCGTGGGCATCGGGCAGGTTGAGGTGAACCAGCCCCAGTTCGGTCTTGTGCAGCAGGGTCGCCCCTGTTCCCTTGAGTACCACCGGGTAACCGATCTCCTCGGCCGCCCGGACCGCATCGTCTTCGCCGGTTACGACTGTATCGTCAATCACCGGCACCTGATACGCCCCGAGCAGCCGTTTGGCATCACTTTCGCTCAGGGCACTGGATTCCGATGTCCTTGCCTGCTCCAGTAAACGCTGTATATCCACTTCCGCTCCTTTTTTTATTATGCAGACATCCGGTAACCGTCTGTCTCGGCGTTATCGGTCATCGGCGTATTCCCCTGTACGCCCTCTTGTGGCCGTTCAACACTTCTTTCCGTCATTCTGGCATGTCATCAGGATTGAGAAAATTCTTTTCATTTTACGCCAGAAATCCTTCGATGTCCAGTATTCAGAACGTGAACTGCTGTAACCTGCGGATCAGTTCGGGAAACCGTTTCAGTTCCGCCTGTATCTGTGTAATATCAAACATGCAGGTCGCCGC
>JBEPXL010000241.1:0-5748 GCA_041641935.1 Desulfobacteraceae bacterium
CATTCCTGCGTACAGATCTTCCAGAAAATCCATTTCGCAGTCCGAAGGAATGGCAATGCTCACAAATGCCTCCAGTGCCGTGCCGCCCATCGCCGCTATGTCGCTCAGGTTGACCGCCAGGGCCTTGTGTCCCAGATTGAATCCGGAGGTGGCGTTCCGGAGAAAATGGACCCGCTCCACCAGCATGTCCGCCGTCAGAAGCGTTACCTCACCGTCGGGCACGGTAAAGGCGGCGGCATCGTCACCGATGGCTTTTACGACCCGTTCCGGCCGGACAATGCAGCCGCTGCGGATCTGTTCAATAAAGCCGAATTCGCCGATCTCTTTCAGATTCATTCCGGTATTGCTCCCTCTCTGCTGAGATTCCGGTTCAGATTTCTTTCCTGCGGCATACTGGCAGATTTTACCCCGGAGGGCAATCTTTCGTCACTGCCGCCGGATATGCAGTTTACCAAGATTTCCCACAGGCTTCTCCTGCAGGGTTGTCTGCTGGTCCGCATTTCCGGACCGTGCATCATCCTGCTGTTCCGGGCGCTGCCGGAGTACCGCCGCACAGGGACTCTCCTTGCCGACGCCGCCCGAGATCAGGGAGGCGGCAAGCCCGGCCGGGCCGAAGAGGGCGACACCGCCGATGGCCTTTCCGATGGAAAAGAGGGCGCTCGATGCGTCTACCTTGATGTCCGGGCTGGAAAGGGTTCCGCTGATTTTAAACGGGTCCACCATCTTGCTCAGGCTCATGTTGATGTTGACCACATCCTTGATGCCGATTCCTTTTTTCGGAATGGTATTGAGCGGAATGCTGATCTCCTCTGTTTTCAGGTTGATCCGGCCGTCCCCCACGATGGCGACCTCGGGCGTATCCAGCACCAGTGCGGTACTTTTTGCCATGCCGTTATCAATGGTAAACCGGGACACCAGACAGTTGATCCGGACATAGTCGATGTCCCTGTCAAAGGGATTGATCATCTTCACCAGTCCGGACACAACGTTTGCCCCCAGCAGGCGGATATATTCATTGTAAAAACGACCGCCGGACATGGTCAGACTTACCTGCCCGTCCAGACCGGCCATGACATCGGCATAGGTGTTTCCGCTTCCCCTGATATCCACCGACACATCCATATTGCCCGCAATCGTCTCCACCAGTTCTCTGTCCCGCAGCAGTTCATCGAATTTGATGCTCTGCGCCTGCAGACGGGCTGTGATCTGCGGCGGAGATGCGTTGGACTGGATGTCAAAATGACCGGATACAGTGCCGCTTCCGACCTCCGACTGCAGGTACCGGACATTCAGATGGCCGCCCTGCAGCGTGAAGTTGGTGGAGAAATCATTGAAAGACAGGTACGGCAGAATCAGGTTGTTCGCCTTCAGATCCACATCCGCTGTCATGATGTCTAGGGTGTCCAGGGGCAGGGGACGGTCCGGAAAGACCTGCCCGGGCGCACCGGCACGGTTTCCGTCCGGCGCTGAATCGTCTGTATAGGGTTCAATATATTCAGCCGGTTTCAATGTTCCGGATGTTCCGTTTACCGTCAGTGCAACAGGGTCGGCACTGGCGTCAATCACGATCCGTCCCTTGTAATCGCTTTCACCGACCTGGGCGCGGGTGTTGTCCAGATGGTAGGTCAGCACAGCCGGATAGCCGAAGGTGGTGGTGATGTCAAATGCTTTCCGGATGGGTACATCCAGCGTGAAGATGCCCATCAGGGTGGAAAAATCCGGTCCTTCTGCGGAAATGTCTGTGACCAGTCCTTCCATCGTGGTCAGTTTCGGCAGAGATCCATCCAGTTTCAGAGCCACTTTGCCGACGTTGCCCTCTATGTTTCCCTGCCACGGCTGGTCCGGGGCCGGCAGATGAAAACTGCCCGCCAGATCGAAGGATTCCGGAACCGGCACATCCAGTTTGAAGAGGGCCATAAAGGCTTCATAATCCGGCCCCTGAACGGAAATATCCGTTTTCAGCCCGCCGAGATCCTCGAAATCCGGTACGCTTCCGTCCACTGAAACGTCCATTTCGCCGATCCTGCCTTTTCCGCTGATCTGCCATCGGGAAGAACCGTCTTCCTGTCCGACTTTGCCGGAAAGGTCAAAGGATTTTTCAATGGGAACCGACATGCCAACCAGGGCCATGACCCGTGCAAAATTATTCCCCTCTGCCGAGAAATTGAGATTTGCCTTCTCCATCTGGCCGGAAGCCGGTATTGTACCATCGGCTTTGACCGTCGCGTCTCCCAGGGATGCGTTCAGATCAACCTGCAGATCCCTGTTTTTTTTCATGAGAGCGGCCTGGGAATCGATGGTTCCCTCCAGTGAAAGATTCCGGCCGGCATAGGTCCCCCGGGCATTGACCTGCAGGGGGCCGTCAAACTGTTCGGCGGTTGCCAGAAATTTCTTCAGGTGGCCTTCATAGCTTTTTTCCCGTGCCATATCATGGAACGTAAAACTTCCGTTTTCCACATGGATTTTATGGATAAACGTTCCGCCGGACTGCTTCTGCTGTTTTTTTTTCCTGTCCTGACCGGGCTGCAGGTTCCGTTCACCGGATTCATTGGTCTCCAGCAGCAGATCCGGTTCTGAAACGAAGATCCGGTTCACTTCCGTCCGGTTGTCCAGAAGGGACAGCAGTTGAAATTCGATTTCCATATGTGGAATGGTCATCATTTTTGGTTCTGTTCCCCAGTCCGCGTTCTGTACGACAATATCGTTCAGTCCGATGGTGGGAGACAGGGACAGATCCATCGTTACATCGCCTTCAATGGTTACCTCCCGGCCGGTGGCATCCTCCAGGGCTTTGGCGAAGCGGGGTTTGAGGTTGTTCCAGTCATACAGGGCCAGACCGATGTACCCGGCGCCGAAGACCACAATCAGCAGAAGGGCGAGTACGCCCAGGGTAATTCCGGTAATTTTCAGCCAGCGCATATATATCCTCCCGGTTCAGGTTGGTTCCTGCGGCATTTCCGGAGATCAGCGGGGAAAGAAGAGGGGAATCATCAGGTTCTGTTCAGGTGACAGAAAGACTGCAGGATTACTTTATTCAATTCATCAGCAGAAACTAATCAATCTCCAGGAAAAACGGGATAAGGTAAAAGCGGTATTCCCTTGGCATATGAACCTTAATTTTGCTCCTTCTGCCTCGACAGAGGCGCCGGCGCATTATTTCTCCCGGAACAAAACCTGATTCCGGTGGCAGATGGCCGCTCGCCTTCCCCGATTGATCCATGAGGAGGGATGTTGTATGGTTGATGCTGGTACAGGCTTTCGCAAATGGATACCACCCTGACGGGTCGGCGGCCTGTGGGCGTATATCTTGTACTGATTCTTTTGACTGATCGTATCGGTTTACATGAATCCACTTTACATGAATCCAACGTCTGTTGCCGGGGAGGGGCATCATGAACTTTTCTGAACTGCTGCGGAACCGACGGTCCGTCCGGGATTACCAGGACAGGGAGGTTCCGCTGGATCTGGTCCGGGACATTATTCAGGACACCTGCCTTGCGCCGAGTGCCAGCAACGGCCAGCCCTGGCGGTTCATTATCATTACCGACCGGGCGCTGATGAAGCGGATTTCGGATGAGAGCAAGGCCGGCCTGCTGGCCGATCTGGAGGGAAATCCGGAACTGCCGGTGGGGCGGTACAGGGAAATCCTGAAGAACAAAGAGTTTAACGTCTTTTACAACGCACCCTGTCTGGTCTTTATCGCCGGACCGTCCGATCACCGGTCCCTGTATGTGGACTGTGCCCTGGCCGCCGGATATCTGATGTTCGCGGCGGCGGAACGGGGGCTGGGAACCTGCTGGATCGGGCTGGGCGCCCATATCCGGTCTGCGGAACTCCGCCGGGAAATCGGTCTGACCGATGACCTCCGGATTGTGGCGCCGGTCATTATCGGGTATCCGGTGCGTATTCCGGACCCGCGCCGGCGCGATGCCCCGGTCATCCTCAAAACCATTACCGGGGCCGAACCCATCGCGGTACGGGTGGACTGCTATGCCGGTTACCGGGGGGAGGAAACGCCCCGGCGGTTCTGGCTGGGAGAGAACCGGATCGGGGTGGCCGAGATCCTGGACCGGTGGCTTGCCCCGGACCACCGGTATTTCAAGGTGCGGGGCGATGACGCGGCCCTCTACATTCTCCGGAACGATGTGCTGGAGGATCGCTGGGAACTGACATTTTACAGGCAGAAACCGGAAGACGGCATACAGGAAAAAGGAGAAACCCCATGAAGTATTCCGAAGCAAAGCAGGGCCGGGTCTTTGTGATCCGGCTGGAAGACGGTGACGTTGTCCATGAATCCATTGAAGCGCTGGCACGGGAACAGGGCGTCCGGGCCGGGGCCCTGGTGATCCTCGGTGGTGCGGCCGGTGAGAGTCGTCTTGTCGTCGGTCCCGAAGACGGAGACGCGCGGCCTGTGACGCCGATGGCCCGTTCCCTGGGGGATGTGCATGAAGTGGCGGGAACGGGAACCCTCATCCCGGATGAAGACGGTAACCCCGCACTCCACATGCACCTGGCCTGCGGGCGGGAGCAGAAAAGCATGACCGGCTGCATCCGGCACGGTGTCCGGGTGTGGCAGGTGATGGAGGCGGTTCTGTTTGAGCTGACCGACACGACGGCGGTACGGCGGACGGACCCGGCCATCGGATTTCAGCTTCTGGAGCCGTAACTTCTCTTTTTTGTCCGGTTCCTGTCTGTTTTTTAATTGATCAGCGCAGGGAATTTACATACAATCGAACCGCAGATTAACTGTAGACGTTCAGAAAAGAGTTCTGCACGGCAGGAGGAGGAGAGCCAGGTGATCATCTTTTTCCGGATGTCTATGCCAAAACAGGAGGTGTCTTGTGATCAAGCAGATTCGACAGAAGGTTCGTTGCAGTTCTCCCATACTCTTTCTGATGACACTGGGGATTGTTTCGTTTGTACTGGCCGGAACCGGTCTGGCCGGTTCACCGGACCCGGCCGGAATGGACCGGAACATATGGCTTGCCCAGGGTGACATCGGAGACACCAATCCTGCCGGTCTTGCCCCCGGACCGGAAGCGCCCCTGGTTGATGAAGACCAGGATGATGAAGAGGACGGGGACGTGGAACTGGAGCTTGAAGAGACGGGTGAGGATGTAGAACTGGAGATTGAAGAGACGGGCGAGGATGTAGAACTGGAGCTTGAAGAGACAGGCGATGACGTGGAACTGGAACTGGAAGAGACGGACGGGGAACCGGAGACCGGAGAACCCGACAGTCAGCCTGTGGAGTTTGAGGAAATCGATCCGGATCAGGTGGAAACCGATCTCGAACCCGAAAGCCGGGAGTACGAGTTCGAAGAGATCGATCCAGACCAGGTGGAACCACTGGGCAGCGCGGAAGAGAGAGAACCGGGGGATCTGAAACAGGTCGTGGTTCCCTCCTATGCGGCGGAAACGGACACACAGGAAGAGACGGAAGCGCAGCAGTCTGCGGAAGCGGCGGAGACGGAAGTTCCGGACATGCCCGCCGGAACCGGAACTGCGGAACCGGAGGAACCGGTGGAGACTGCCGAAACGGAACCCGCAGCGCCGGAGACGCCGGCGAAAACTGCTGAAGTGGAAACCACTGAACCGGCATCACCGGCGGAGACCGCCGGACCGGAAACGATGGAGACCGATGCCGCCGGTGTGGCCGTCCGGGTCGATAAAGGCAATGTACGTGTTGAACCATCCATTACAGCGCCGATTCTGAGCCAGCTGGTCGAAGGAGACCGGGTCAAGCTGG
>JBEPXL010000242.1:0-5734 GCA_041641935.1 Desulfobacteraceae bacterium
TGAAGGGAGACCGTCCGACCCGGGGGCAGATATTTCCCGCATTGTTACATGCTGGCAGAATACACGGGAATCATGAAAAAGAGAGGCGATATGCAGGACCAGAAACAGAAGGCGACGGAAACCGCCGCATTCCTCAGCAGACGAACCCGGAAAGAGCCGCTGGTCGGTCTGCTGACCGGAACCGGCCTGGGAGACAGCACAGCCGCCCTGGCGGTAACAGATACGCTTGATTATGCGGAAATTCCCCACTTCCCCGTTTCGACGGTGGCGGGTCACCGGGGACGGCTCCTGTTCGGAGAAATCGGGGGCCGCACGGTAATGGCGATGCAGGGACGGTTTCATCTTTATGAAGGATATTCCCCCCTGGAAGTCTCTTTTCCGGTCCGGGTGATGCAGGAGATGGGGGTAAAGGTGCTGATCGTGTCCAACGCGGCCGGGGGATTCAATCCCGCTTTTTCTCCCGGCGATCTGATGATCATCACCGACCATATCAACTTCACCGGGGAAAATCCCCTGGTGGGTCCCAATGAAGAGAGCTGGGGCATCCGTTTTCCGGACATGGGAAGGGTGTATGATCCGGTACTGGCCGATCTGGCCGAGGCAGGCGGTCATGGAGCGGCAGGTACTGCCCTCCGGCGTGGTGTGTATATCGGACTCAAAGGACCGTCTCTGGAGACACCGGCCGAGGTCCGGCTGTTCCGGTCACTGGGGGCTGATGCGGTCGGTTTATCCACCATTCAGGAGGTGATCGCCGGCGTCCATGCCGGCATGCGGATTCTGGGGATATCCACGATCACCAATGTTCACACCCCGGACAATCCTGTCCCGGCGACGGTGGAGGAGATCATCGCGGTCGCCGGTGCGGCCACCCCCAAACTCGAAGCCGTCATCCGGTATGTTGTGGAGAATCTGGACCGCCATGAAACCTGAACTCCCCCGCCACGCGGACCTGCTGATCCAGAACGGGACCATCCTTCCCATGACCGGAGACCGGGAAATCATTTCCGGCGGTGCGGTGGCCGTGACCGGTGACACCATCGCAGCCCTGGGGCCGTCCCGCGATTTCGCGGACTGGACCGCCGGACGGACCATCGATGCCCGGGGCGGGCTGATCCTGCCGGGTCTCGTCAATGTCCATACCCATGCCGCCATGACCTGCTTCCGGGGGCTTGCCGACGACCTTCCCCTGATGACCTGGCTCAACGATCATATCTTTCCCGCCGAACAGAAGCTGACACCGGAGTGGGTACATACCGGAACCCTGCTCGCCTGTGCCGAAATGATCCGTTCCGGAACCACCTGTTTCTGTGATATGTATCTGTTTGAACATGCCGTGGCAGAGGCTGCAAAGGCCGCCGGTATGCGGGCGGTGGTGGGAGAGGTGCTGTATGATTTTCCGTCTCCCAACTATGGTTCCATTGAACAGGGATTCGTTTACACCGAAAACCTGATCCGGCAGTGGCACAGTGACCCGCTGATCTCCATTGCGGTGGAGCCCCATTCCCCCTACCTCTGCGCCCCCTCCCTTCTGCAGCAGGCGTCTGCGCTGGCCGAAACCCATCAGGTTCCCCTGGTGATTCATCTCTCCGAAACAGAGACAGAAGTGGAGCAGATGCAGGAGCGGTACGGCCGGCGTCCGGTGGCGCATCTTGCCGAACTGGATGTACTTAGTCCCAATGTCATCGCCTGCCACTGTGTGGCCCTGAGTGACGGGGATATGGACCTGCTGCGGCAGGCGGATGCAAAGGTCGCCCACAATCCGGAAAGTAACATGAAACTCGCCTCCGGTGTCGCACCGGTTCCCCGGCTCATCGATGCGGGCATCTGCGTGGCGCTGGGAACCGACGGCTGCGCCAGCAACAACAATCTTGACATGTTTGCCGAAATGGACACCGCCGCCAAGCTCCACAAGGTGAATACCCTCGATCCGACGGTAATGGATGCCTGGACCGTTCTCCGGATGGCGACTGTTCAGGGCGCCCGCGCCCTGGGGCTGGACCATGTCGCCGGAAGCCTGGAACCGGGAAAACGGGCGGACCTGATTGTGGTGGATACGAACCGGCCCCACCTGACGCCCATGTACCACCCGGCCTCCCACCTCGTCTACGCCGTCCGGGGAAGTGATGTGGTGACGACGGTGATCAACGGTCAGGTGGTGATGGAAAACCGGGAACTGACCACCATCGATCTGGATGCGGTCATGGCGGAGATGCGGGGGATTGCGGATGCGCTGTTGCAGCGGTAGTCACCATCTCCGGAGCATTAGAAACGGCAGGGGCGCTGGAGACGTGATGCGGCTGCACTGATCTTGGATGCAGGGAATCTGATGCGGCAACGGATACGGTATGAACAGAGATGTCGATTTTTTTTACAACAGGCACGGCGTTCTGTTACAGAATCGCGATCACCATCAGAAAAAACGACAGACCGATCATGTGAATGGATCGTTCCAGAAAACCGATTCCGCTGAGAGTGACGGCACAGAGGATCAGGAAAATGGCAGGACCACCGAACCCCGTAAAAAAGGCCCTTACCATCGATTGAAATGAAAGATTCTCCAGAAATTCGCAGGTGGCGTTCAGTTTACTGATCAGGTCTGTGTCCGCGTGGACCATTCCTGCATACACCATACCGGGCATGTGAAACTGGGATTGCGCTGTTTCTGCACCGACATACGGTACCGCCTCGGATTGTCCGGCTGAATCCTGCGTCAGAAGGGCTTCATAATCCATCCGGCTGGCGTAGACGTTCCGGGCACTGTAGGTGTTGTCCGGGAGGGTCGGCTTTGTCTCGGGATGCGTATAGTATGATGTATAGGAACCTGCGGCATTCCGGCAGATATGGTCGTGGTACGCATCCGCAGGACAGGACAGATAATCAGCCACCCCGTACTCCCCGTGATGGAGAGATGCGGGTAAGGCAATACCTGTTCCAAAGTATACCACACAAGTGATGATAACAAATGTGAAGAGTATGAGTCTCATGGTTCCCCCTTTTCATGCTGTGGTACAATCCGTTTCCTTCCGTGTTGCTGTCCAAAGTTATCAGCATTATTTATGCCAATGTGTAATTATCTGATTTGTCTGCATTTCATCATTTTATTCTGTCGGCATGTCAATAAAACCAACAGGTATTCCAGATTGTACTAGATTGGAAAAATGATTTGTTTCCGGACAGTTAATTCGTTTGCAGAACAGAAACGGAAGTGGGAACCTGTCTGAGGATAAAAAATAAACGTCGAAGAATTTTACATCTTCATCATCAGAAGCCTGATGCTTCTGATGATGTCACGTCTCAACCGGCTCTGCATCACTACCCCCACCCGATGGCCGATACTGTCACCGTAACGCCGTCAACCGCTGTCACCCCGGAAAGCTGTTCCAGCACCGATTCATCCGTCAGCGGCACAAACAGGGCGATCATGACCTGTTTCAGGGAAAGGCTTTCGGCGTAGGCAGCCGCCTGGGCAATGAACCGGTCCATCTCCGCAAGCTGCGTAAAGCTCTTTACTTCGATGATGCCGGTTTTGTCCCCGCACTTCAGGTGAAGATCGACCCGGCCGTTTCCGGTCGGAAATTCCGGGCTGACCGTGCAGTACCGGCCGATGGCATTCTGGAGCCAGGCGTAGAGATGAAAATGGCCTACCGCTTCGGTCAGATGCATGTCAGCCCTGCGGGGTTTTTCCCGCCAGGGGTTCAACCCTTTTGCCTTGAGCCGCTGCAGATAGTTTTTATACCGGTCCATCAGCCCCGGCAGATCAAGTTCCGGTTGATCCAGAATGTCGGTAATCCTGTCCGTCGGTTCCAGCGGCAGAATCGGCAGGCGGTCTCCGATCAGATCAAGGGTGAAGGTATCGAACAGGCAGTTCTGGATAAAGGGAGAGGAAAACCGGCATACCATGTGTTTCTTTCCGTTCGGCCCCGGAACCGTGTCTTCATCGATAATGCCGTTCAGATAGAGATAGCTGCACCAGTCGGCCCGGATGCTGAAGGGCATGTCGGAGCGGGTGAATAGCTCCAGAACGTATGTCGCATATTTTCCCTGGGCTTTTTTGATCAGATTGAGAATGGTGTTGTTCCACTCCCTGTGAAGCGCCTTCTGGCAGACTTCCTCCCAAACCGGCAGGTCAATCGCCATGCCTTCGCCGGGATTGTATTTCTCCGTCAGCAGCTCCCCGAGCCACCCTACCAGACCCGGCTGCCCGCGGGTGGAGGCAAATACCTGCCCGACCACCTTCTGCGTTACGATCTGTCCGCTCTCTGTCTGGTACTGCCGGAACAGGTCTTCCACTTCCTCCTGTGTAAAGTTGGGCACATGAAGAGAGCGCTGAATGTTGAAAGGGGAACCCCGCTCGCTTTCAGCGCCCAGGACCGCACGGACGCCGATCAGGGCGAGGCTGTGGATGGTGTAATCCTTCCGGTTGAGGTAGACATCCCGGAAAAGGCTTACAATTCTGTCAATTACAGGTGGCGGCAGGCTGTCAAATTCATCAATAAACAGGATCAGCGGTTTTTTGAATAGCCCTTTCCGTTTGTGGAAGAAGAGAATCCATTCTTCCCAGGACTTTGGCGGCTCGATGTCCTGGTCAAATGTATCCAGCATCAACTTGGGAATTTTGTTCAAAAAATCTTTTTCCCTGTCATCCTTTTCCATAATGATGCCCTGACAGGACATCTGTGCGATGCTGTAGCGGTCGCCATAATTCGTTTCAATATCTTCTGTCACCTGCCGCATCAGCCAGGTCTTTCCGGTCTGGCGGGGAGCCCAGATGGTGAAGAAATGGCCGCCTTCGTCAGGATCACCGATCAGACTTTCTCTGCAGGCGTTGACCAGGTCTGTCCTCGGCACGGTAAAGTGTTTCCGGCTGTCCACCGGACCGTAGGAATGGAATTTTCTCATGTGGTTCTCCGAATGCACAGCAATACAAAGAATACATCACCGGCAAGTGGCAATGGCATTCAATAATTTTCATCTCTCCAATTCCTTTCATATCACACATCCGCCAGGAATTTTCAAATTTCCATGTATTTTTTGGTAAATGAGGTTATAATAGGATTTATGCTGTAATCCGAACCGCTTTCAGAGGATTGCCGGTTGCGGTTTCACTGAATCCCACAAAGGAGGAGAATACGATGAAAAGTACACAAGTCCGTTTCCCTGTTATTGTTCTGGCTGCTCTGTTCAGTATGATGGCGATCGCCGGTCCCGTGAGTGGGGCTGATGATGAGGTGAAGGGGCTGTTTGTGGTGGTGACGTCGCCGGATCCGGAGACACAGATGATGGCGATGGTGCTGGCGAACAGAACTTTTGCGAAAGGAAAAACGGTTCAGGTGCTGCTGTGCGGTCCTGCCGGTGATCTGGCACTGAAAGATAGTGAATCGCCGACTTTCAAGCCGATCGACAAATCGCCGAAAATGCTGCTGCAGAATCTGTTGAAAAACGGAGCGAAAGTGCAGGTCTGTGCCATTTATCTGCCCAACCGGGAAGGCGCTGAAACATCTGATCTTCTGGAGGGTATCACCCCGGCAAAGCCAGACCCGGTCGCAGATGTGCTGATGGATTCCGGAATGAAATTGTTCACTTTCTGATCCCGGCATAAAAATGGACGCTCCCCGGACAGGCGGAGCGTCCATTCATTTCTCACTCAGAATGATTTTCAGTGACGAGCGGCTTACACTTCTGTCTCATCATCGTCATCATCGTCATCATCATCATCATCATCATCATCATCATA
>JBEPXL010000243.1:0-5725 GCA_041641935.1 Desulfobacteraceae bacterium
TTTTAAGTGCCTGTTTATATTTTAAAAGTGAATGTCCATTTTCTTAAAGTGTGTCAGAAGTCAGTAAAAAAGAATGACTGACGGGAAATCAAGACAGCAATGAAATGTCACCGCACAAGGGCCTTTCCGGCATTGAAGGTATCAGCGAAGAATCAGGCGCAGGCGCTGAACTATTGACCGGACATCCATTATCTGTTATCCCCGAAGTATTCATCTCAGTCAACAAAACGAACATTTCAGATCCCGGTTTCTGAATCCGTTTACATCAACAGCAGAGGAGAATAAATGGTATGAAAAACATCGGCAAGATTCTAAAGAAGATCCTGATCAAAATATGGCGGTTCATTCTCGCCCGGAAAAATGTCGCCGTGCGCTTCGTGCTGATGCTTTTTTACAGCATCATTCACTTCTTCGTGCACATTGCGCTGCTGATTCTGAGCATGCTGCAGTTTCTCGTGCTCTTTCTCACCGTCCGGCACAGCGAAGCCATCAAGACGCTGTCCCACAGACTCGTTACCTACGCCTATAAACTGACCCGCTACATTACGCTGAACGAGAATGAAAAGCCGTTTCCGTTCCATTCGTTTCCCGAGGAACTGGAACTTGCCGAACCGACCGATCTGACCAATCCGCTGCCGCCGCTGCCGGAAGAGGATGTCACCATCACACGGAAAAAAGCGGAAACCACAACGCCGCCCCCCGGAACCGGGAAGGAAGAAACGGCGGAAGTAAAGCCTTCGGCGGCAGAAGAAAAAGAAGAAGTTCAGGAAGCCATCATTCTCGATCACAAGAACGACAAGCCCTGACAGAACCGTTATCCCCCCCCTCTTTCGCCCTGTGAGAGGGGGGATTATTTTTCTTCCGCCAGCGTTCCCATCAGCCGGTTTTCCCGGGCGACACCCTCGATTCTTACCCGGACAAACCGGTTCTGCAGCACATCACCTCCGGCAAAGAGAACCGGCAGATAATTGGAACTGAGCCCCTTGCACAGCCCTGTCGCGGCATCCCGCTTCCCTTCCACCAGCACCGGCATCGTCTCTCCGACAAACCGTTCATAAAAACGCCGCCGTTTTTCCATGCCCAGTGCCCGCATCCGGCGGCTCCGGGATTTGACCACCGCCGGGGATACCTGATCCGGCCAGTCGGCCGCCGGGGTTCCGGTGCGGGGGGAAAAGGGAAATACATGAAGATAAGTGACCGGCAGTTCCGCAATCAGGTCATATGTACCGGCAAAGGCCGCGTCGCTTTCTCCCGGAAATCCGACCAGGACATCAACACCGACAGCGGCACCGGGAATCCGCTGGTGAATTTTCTCCACCAGGTTCCGAAAGAATTCCCGGTCGTAGGGCCGCCCCATCCGTTTCAGGATACCGTCATCACCGCTCTGGAGCGGTATGTGAAAATGGTTGCAGAATCGTTCGGAATCCGCGATCCGGTCGATCATTTCATCTGTGATCTCATGGGGTTCCACAGAACTGATCCGGACCCGGTCGATCCGTTCCTCCGCGTCGATCCGTTCGAGAAGTTCCGTCAGATTCGTCTCTGGTGTCAGATCCAGCCCATAACATCCGATATGGATGCCGGAGAGAACCACCTCACGGTATCCGGCGGCCTGCAGCAGCCGGATATTCTCCAGCACCTCTGCCACCGGCATACTCCGGCTCCGGCCCCGTGCATAGGGAACGATGCAGTAGGTACAGAAGGCATCACATCCATCCTGAATCTTCAGAAAAGGCCGGGTCCGTTCCCCGAAGGCGACGCCCGGCATCTGCTGAAAAGTCCGCTCATTCCGGACATCGGTGCAGACAGTGGAAGGCCGTTTCCCGTCCACGGAAATATCGGCCATCTCCGGAATCCGGTGCTTCTGTCCATGCCCCACAATATCGGCAATCCCTTCAATCGGTTCCAGGGCTTCGGGTTCGGTCTGGGCATAGCAGCCGGTGACCATCACCCGCGCATCGGGACAGTTCCGGATGGCCTGCCGCACCGCCTGGCGGGACTGCATGGCCGCCTTGTGGGTAACGGCACAGGTGTTGATCACGCAGAGATCGGCGGGTCCGTCTCCGGCCGGATGCCAGCCGGCATCCTCCAGTGAGCGGGCGATGGACTCGGATTCGCACTGGTTCACCTTGCATCCGAGGGTTATCATCCGGTATCGTTTCATCGGGTTGCCTCTCCTTCGATCCAGCCGCCGCCAAGAACCTGTTCCCCGTCATAAAAGACCGCGCCCTGCCCCGGTGTCACCGCCTTCTGGGGCACGTCGAACCGGATGGTTCCGTTCCGCCCGTTGTCAATATCCGGCAGAAAGACCGCCGGGACCGCCGAATGGCGATATCGCACCCGGACCTGAAGCCGGACCGGTTCCCGGAGAGGGGGCGCAATCCAGTTGATGCCGGACACCCGGCAGGCTGCAGCGTATACATCGGGTTTGAACCCGACCACCAGCCGGTTTGCCTCGGGTTCCAGCCGCACCACATAGTAGGGTTCCGCCGCCGGACAGCCGATGCCCCGGCGCTGTCCGACGGTAAAGTGATGAAGCCCCGGATGTTCACCAATCTGCTGTCCATCGGTGGTGACAATCGGTCCCGGCCGGGAGGACAGCTGGCCCTCCGCGGCCAGAAAATCACTGTAATTTCCGCGAATAAAGCAGACATCCTGACTCTCCCGGTTCTGCAGCGGCGCCAGTCCTTTTTCCGCCGCCATCCGTTGAACGGCATCCTTGGTCATCCCCCCCAGGGGAAAAACCGCCCGTTCGATCTGCTCCGGTGTCAGAAACGCAAGAAAATAGGACTGGTCCTTCTTCCGGTCCACCCCCCGCAGGAGCGCCGGACGCCCCGTTTCATCCCGGACGCTCCGGGCATAGTGGCCGGTGGCGAGGCGTTCCGCCCCCCGTTCTGTTGCAAATGACATGAGCAGGCCGAACTTGATGGCCGGGTTGCAGACCAGACACGGATTGGGCGTCCGCCCGGCCCGGTAGGTCCGGATAAAATAATCCACCACGCGGGACCGGAAGGCGGCCCGGCCGTCCAGAACTTCCAGAGGAATTCCGAGTTGTGCGGCAATCTCTGCGATCCGTTCCGGCGGCGCGGTTTCGTACCCGGTGGTGAAATGGACCGCGACCGGCCGCTCTCCCTGTTCCAGAAGCAGAGCGGCGGCCATGAGGGAATCCACTCCGCCGCTCAGGGCGACGGCGACAGATGGTTTCATTCCTTGAAAAACGCCTCGTTGGTCGGACGGACCTTCATGGCCCGTGTGGGGCAGGCGGTGACACAGAGTTCACAGACGCTGCACTTTTTCTGGTTGAACTCCACCACCATCTCGGGCCGCTTGATGTGGAGCGCACCGGTGTTGCAGACGGCCGTGCAGGCCCCGCAGTGGGTACACTGCTTTTCATTCCGCCGGATCTGCTGACCGGCCGTGATGACCTGCACACCGTGTTCCTTGAGGTATTTGACCCCCTGCTTGAATTTCTTCCGCTCGCCGTAGAGTTCCAGCACGAGCATTCCTTCCTTGCGGGGAAAAATTTCAGCATCGAGTATATTGAAGGTCAGGTCGAAATCCCTGACCAGGTTCGATACCAGCGGCTTGTGTACCACCGCCGGGGGAAATCGCAGAATCAGTATCTTGGAATACATGGTATCCTCCGGAAAATCCTTTATTTTACAGCCAAAATATATTACCTTACTCGTACCTCTGTGGCATGTCAACTCTATCGAATGACGCGCCTTTGGACCGTCTCCCAGGGTTCTCTGCCGCACAGCGGTCATCCTCCATGTTCTACTCCGGTTCAATCCCGGCAGATAAACGAGACGATACACCGACTATGAACCGCTTTGCATATCTGACATCCGGTTTTGCCATCAAAATGCTCTCCGGGCTTACCAGAGCCAAAATCCACATGCACGGTCAGGAACAGATTCCGGAAGGCGCCATTATTTACGCCATCAACCACTTCACCCGGATCGAAACCCTGATTCTGCCCTGCTATATTCACGAGCTGACCGGCCACCCGGTCTGGTCCCTGGCCGACTTTTCCCTGTTCAAAGGGGCGCTGGCCGCCTACTTTGAACAGGTGGGCGTTGTCTCCACCCGTGATCCGGACCGGGATATGCTGATTGTAAAAACCCTTCTGGGCGGTGAAGCGTCCTGGATTATCTTCCCGGAAGGCCGAATGGTCAAGGACAAAAAGATCATCCACCGGGGGCGGTTCATGATCACTGACGAAAAGCGGAAACGTCCCCCCCATACCGGCGCGGCGGCGCTGGCCCTCCGCACGGAATTCTACCGGCAGCGCCTGGCCCGGCTGCTGGAGCGGTCGCCGGAGGGCGCCCGGCAGCTGATGGATGTGTTCGATATTACCGACCCGGAACCGGTCATTTCACAGAAAACCTATATCGTCCCGGTCAACCTGACCTACTATCCGCTCCGGGCCCAGGAGAACATCATCAGCAAGCTGGCGGTCAATTTTGTGGAAACCATCGACGAACGGACTCTTGAAGAGATCATGACCGAAGGGTCCATGCTGCTGTCCGGCGTGGATGTGGATATCCGCTTCGGCGCTCCGATTCCGGTCCAGCCGTTTCTGGAACGCCGTTCCATTCAACGGGCCCTCGACGCCCGGGAGGAATCGACCCCGACCGTCCTGCCGGACCGGTTCAGAAAACGGCTTCGCCGGACCGCCCGGCGGATCATGCAGCAGTATATGGCGGCCATCTACGACATGACAACCGTCAACCATGATCACCTGTTTGCCTCCATTCTCAAACAGATGCCCTACCGGATGATCCGGCCCGATGACCTCCGCCGCCGGGTCTTTCTGGCCGCCAGCATGGATTTTCAGGAAGCCGGTGTTTTTTTTCACCGCTATCTGGAAATGGACCAGGCCCATCTTCTCACCGATGACCGGTACAATACCGTGCGGGATTTTCTGGTCGTGGCCCTGGAAACCGGCATCATCCGGGAAACCTCCGGCGGTCAGCTGCGGAAGAACCGGTCCCGGTTCTCGGGCGGGTTCAATTTTCACCAGATCCGCATCGACAATCCGGTTTCCGTCATCGCAAACGAAGTGGAACCGCTCCGCCGTCTTCAGAAACGGCTGCAGTGGCTGGCCTGGCTGCCGTCCTTCTGGATCCGGCGGAAGACCATCCGTTTCCTGCAGCATCAGGCCGCCGCCGAATTTGAAAACGACTACGAAGAATTCTATCACATGGGCAAGGCAAAGCCGCCCACCGTCGGCGCCCCCTTTCTCATCAAGGGCGAAACCCGCGCCGTGGGGGTTCTTCTGATCCACGATTTTCTGGCCGCACCACTGGAAATGGATCCTCTGGCAAACCACCTGGAACGGCGGGGAATCGGCGTGTATGCCCCCCGTCTCCGGGGGCACGGAACACAGCCGGAAGATCTGGCGCTCTGGCACTATGAGGACTGGATCGCATCCGTGGACGCGGGATTTGCCCTGATCCGGGAACTGTGCCGGAAGGTGGTCGTGGGGGGATTTGCGGCCGGCGCGGCCCTGGCCCTGGATCTGGCCGCCCGCACCGGGCAGGTGGCCGGTGTGTTTGCGGTATCACCGCCGCAGCAGATTCAGGATTTGTCCCTCAAAAAACATCTGACCCGCGACATCTGGAACCGGGTGACGGAAATGATCCGTCTGCCGAAGCGGCGGGACAACGGCTACCTGGAAAATACACCGGAAAATCCGAATATCAGCTATCCCCGGACCCCG
>JBEPXL010000244.1:0-5723 GCA_041641935.1 Desulfobacteraceae bacterium
CGGTGTAATCGGTGCTGATGCGTCGGTCAGAAACAGAACAATATCCGCATTCCGGACCCGTTCATAGGCCCGTTCCACACCGATCCGTTCCACGGGATCTTCCGTTTTCCGGAGCCCTGCGGTATCGGTCAGAATGACCGGAATTCCCTCCAGGGAAATGGCTTCATCGATCAGATCCCGTGTGGTTCCCGGAACCGGTGTGACGATGGCCCGTTCCTGCCGGAGAAGCCGGTTCATCAGACTCGACTTACCCACGTTGGGCCGTCCGGCCACCACAACCCGCAGTCCCTCCCGAACGATACGCCCCTGATCATGCCGGGCGAGCAGGGCTTCGACCGGTGCAATGACCAGATCCCGGAGTCGGTCCAGAATGGCGTTCATATCGATGGCCGCTTCATCGACATCCTCCGGAAAATCGATGGCGGCTTCCATCTCCGCCTGTATGGTAAGCAGTGCTTCGCGGCTCGTTTCGACAGCCGCCTTGATTTCTCCCTGCACCTGTGCCGCTGCTGCGGTAAGGGACCGGTCGGTACGGGCATTGATCAGGTCCATGACGCCTTCGGCCTGGGTAAGATCGATCCTGCCGTTCAGAAAGGCGCGCCGGGTGAATTCCCCCGGTTCGGCAAGACGGGCGCCCTTCCGGCGAACCAGATCCAGTACCGACCGGAGAACGGCCGGGCCGGCATGGACATGAATTTCCACCACATCTTCCCGGGTGTAGGATCGGGGGGCCTGCATCCAGACAAAGAGAACCTCATCAAGAATTTCCCCGCCGTCCGGGTTCCGGACATAGCCATGATAGAGGCGGTGGGATTCGGGCACAAAACCGGTGGTCTCCCCGTTCTCTCTTGCACGGCGGAACAGGGCAAGGCCGGTGTCCCGGGCTGTCGGACCGGAGATGCGAATCACTCCGATTCCGCCGCTGCCGGGGGGCGTTGCAATGGCTGTGATGGTGTCGTTAACCATAGGCATAAAACAGAGAAAGGCAAGGGCGAGACCGCCGCTTGCCTTCCCTGATGAATCGTTTGTTTCCGATTTTTAATTGCTGTTGTTGTTGTTCCGCTTGTTCGATTTCCGGCGTTTCTTGGGGAAGATGACCAGCTTGCGGTAAAAACCATCGCCCATACTCTGGGTGCGGACCGTATTGTCGTTTTTCAGGGTCAGATGGACAATCCGCCGGTCATGGGCATTCATCTGGCCCAGCGTACTCGGTTTACCGGATGTCCGGGTTTTTTCGGCCAGACGCTTGGCCAGACCTTCCAGACTGGCGCGGCGATTGTCCAGATATCCTTCCACGTCCACCTGAATCCGGATGCGGTCCTCACTGTGCTTGTTGACCACTTTTTCCACCAGATACTGAATCGCCTCCAGGGTCTGGCCCCGTTTGCCGATCAGGATGCCGGGATTGCCGCCGGAAACATTGAAGAGAACCCGGTCTTTGCGGGGTTCCACCGCAATGCCGGCGTCGGAAGTGATAAAATCGATAATCCGCTGCAGGGTTTCCTTGCCGAGATTGATGGATTCCTCCATTTCAGGGGAAATGGTCATCTCTTCCGGTTCCGGTTCGGCAGCGGCGACATCTTCGGATTCGGAGGGAATCTCCCCGGTTGGTTCGGAATCCATGCGGGGTGTTTCTTCTTCCGGTTCCGGCTTTTCAGCTGATGGCTGCGTGGTTTTCCGGTGCTCGGATTTTGGCTTTGATGCCGGGCGCTCTTCCCGTTGTTCCGGTTCTTTCGGGGTGGAAGCCCCGAACGCCTCTTCTACAAGGGAGGTGACCAGCGAGGACGGTTCATCAATAGCCGCAGGGGCAGTGGTTGGGGCCGTGGCAGCGGCACTCCGGTCTTCCTTTTCCTTCTGCGGCGGAGCAGCGTCGGGCTTCTGTTTTGGCCGCTGGTGGGATTTCTTTTTGCGGTTTTCTTCCGGCGGCAGTGTGACGCAGATTTTGGCTTTTTTGGCCCCCACCAGTCCGAAGATACCGGTTGATCCATAGGAAATGACATTATATTTGAGTTTGTCTTTGGGAATGTTGAGCGCTTCGGAAGCTTTCTGAACGGCCTTTTCCACGGCCTTGGCTTCAAATTCCTTGCATGAAGACGACATCTTTCACTCTCCTATTTTAAGCATTTTTCTTCGAGATGTAGTACTGCTGCGTGATCGAAAGGATGTTGTTGACCAGCCAGTACAGGACGAGTCCGGCGGGAAAGTTGATGAAGATAAAGGTGAACACGACCGGCAGAAACATCATCATTTTGGCCTGTGCGGGATCTCCCGGAGGAGGAGACATCTTCTGCTGCAACAGCATGGTCGCCCCCATGATAATGGTCAGTACCGGTATCCCGTACGGGGGCTGCATGAAGGGAATGGGAAAGTCGAAACGGAAGAGGCGGTCCGGCGCCGAGAGGTCATTGATCCAGAGGAGAAAGGGCGCATGGCGCAGTTCAATGGCTTCGTAGAGCATCCGGTAGAGCGCGAAAAAGACAGGAATCTGCAGCAGCATCGGCAGACAGCCTCCCATCGGATTGATCCTGTAGACCTTGTAGAGTTTCATCAGCTCTTCGTTCATTTTCCGCTTGTCGTCCTTGTACTTCTCGCGGATTTCCGCCATCAGCGGCTGAATCCGTTTCATGTCGTTCATGGACTTGTAGCTTTTGTTTCCCAGAGGCCAGAGAATGAGCTTGATAAAGGTCGTCAGGATAATGATGGCGATGCCGTAATTGGGAATAAAACTGTACAGAAAATTCATCAGCCAGAGACAGGGCTTGGCGATGAAGTCGAACATGCCGAAGTCGATGGCGGCGCTCAGGCCGTTTTCAAAGTCATCGAGAATCTTCAGACTTTTCGGGCCCAGGAACAGGCTGAAAGGATATTCCTGCTGCATTCCCGGCGGAATTTCACTGACCGGTCCGATGTACTGGTTCTCCAGCAGGTCTTCGCCCTTCACGACCAGATGCATCCGTGCTTCATCGGACACTTCCCGCGCAACGACGCTGGTCATGAAGTAACGGCTTTCGAGGGATACCCATCTGACCGGGCCGACATAGTTGTTCTTGTCGTCTATCTTGTCGATCTTGATCTGTTCCACCGAATCGTCGATCAGGGCGCTCGGCCCCTGAAATCCATACCGGGTCTGTTCCGGTATATGGGAGGCCAGGGCCACCACCGGGCTGCCCTGAATGGTCTGTCCGGATGCATTCCGGATGGTCACATCCAGGCCGATCAGATAGGTAGCGGGGGAAAAGGTATATCGTTTTTCAAAGACGACGCCCTGGGGCGATGTCCAGGTAAAGCGAAGTTCTCTTGGCGCATCCTGCACCGGAAGGCTGTCCATTTCCACATCCGCCGTAAAGGTGACATCCCTCAGGGACGGCAGACCGCCGCCGATAAAGCCGGTCTGGACCGTACCGGGCAGGTCCGGTGCAATGAGCTGTTTGAAAGGGGCGTCCGGGTTGGCTTCCTCCCGGTAATCCTTGAGGACAAAACTTTGAAATACGGCCCCCTGTTCCGACAGTTCCACACGGTAAAAAGGGGTATCCACTGTAAGAATCCGGGGGGGACGGGTGGCGGGAGCGGTCTGGTCCGGAAGCGGCAGTGGCTGTTCTTCCGGCATCTCAACCGGTTCTGTCCGGGGTTCCGACGTCGCGGGCCGATCAGCCTGAAGCGGCTGGTCCGGGGGGGGGAGTGGCTGCCTGTCAATAAAAAACAGGTTCCACACCAGAAACACAAGAAATGAAAGCGCGATGGCCAGAAGTAGTCGGGCTTGTTCCATTCTGATTTAATCTCCTAAACGAAATGATCGTGTTGTGCCGTGGAATAATCCGGTGGTTTTCAGGATGAATCCGGGAAGGATAGTGCCGCAGCGCATTCGGAGGTATATTATCGGGTGCCGGTCAGGGGACAGGATCGAAACCTCCGGGATGAAACGGATGACACCGCATAAGCCGTCTGAAGGCGAGGATGCCGCCTTTGAATGCGCCGTAACGCGATATTGCTTCATAGGCATAGTGGGAACAGGTTGGATAGAAACGGCAAGCGTGGCCCAGTATGGGGGAAAGGGTATACTGGTAGAGCCGAATCAGTATCAGAAACAACTGTTTAATGATGGTCACGGTTCAGTTTGTCAAAAATATTTTGAAGCGATGAAAAAAAAAGCGCAGACGCCAGATCTGCGGCTTCTTTTTTGACGATGATATTGATGTCCCGATGACCGCTCAGTCTGTGCCTGTTCAGTCGGAAAAACTCGCGGCAGCGTCGTTTGGCCCGGTTCCGGGTGACAGCATTTCCGACACGTCTGGTTACGGTAACGCCCAGCCGGGTCCGGTCAGCCTTCCCCGGACCGTACTTGAGAATAAAATACCGGTTCTGGAGTCGCTTGCCGGACCGCGACAGCCGAAGAAATTCGGAGCGTTTCAAAAGCCTGTCTGCTTTGGGAAAAGAAAAGTCCAAAAGCGTTCACCCGGATGTATATACAAGTGCTGTCCGGTCCGGCATCCGGACATGAAGATCCTGAAAAAACCGTTCCACAGGGGCTACGACGCTGCCAGACGTTTTCTGCCTCTTGCGCGGCGTTTTTTGATCAGCCGTCGTCCGCCCTTTGTGGACATCCGTTTCAGAAAGCCGTGATTCCTGGCACGTCTGATTTTACTGGGTTGATACGTCCGTTTCATGATCCGCAGTACTCCTTTCTGTTGAATTGAAAAAATGAAAAAAAAGACCGCCGGGACATGATTCCCGGCCGTTTCCTGGCTGAGATGGCCGAAGTTTAATCTACCTATTTAATCCGATATGGTGTTTTCCGTCAAGATGTAAATCACATACACGCTGTTACGTCAATACCGGAGGGTTTCAAAAATATCGAATTCCTCCATGTGGAACTCCACATTGGGATAGATGACAATCTGCCGGCCAAGCTGCTGTTCGAGTTTTGTGATCAGATGGCTTTCCTCGCCGTGGAGCAGCTCGGCCACCTGGGGATTGACCCGGATGGTCAGCCGCCCGCCGACCATGTCCTGGGCGTCCCGGAGGGCTTCCCGGTAAATGTTGTAGCAGATCGACTGGCGGGACATGAGATATCCCTCCCCCTCACAATAGAAACAGGGCTCACAGAGAAGCCGGTTCAGGGATTTCCGGATCCGTTTCCGGGTCATCTGGATCAGACCCATGTCGGACATGGGAAGAATATGGGTCTTGTTCCGGTCTTTCTTCAACGCCTCCCGGAGTGCATTGAAGACCTTTTCCTGGTTGGTCTTCTTCTGCATGTCGATGAAATCGATAATGATGATCCCGCCGATATCCCGGAGGCGGATCTGGTAGGTGATCTCCTTGACCGCTTCCAGGTTCGTCTTCAGGATCGTCTCTTCGAGGTTATGCTTGCCCACATACCGGCCTGTGTTGATATCGATGGCGACCAGCGCCTCGGTATGTTCAATGACGATGTAGCCCCCCGACTTGAGCCAGACCTTCTTCTTGAGCGCCCGGCTGATATCCCCTTCCAGGTTGAAGGCGTCGAAAATCGGCTCCTGTCCCTCGTACAGTTCCACCGATGCCTTCAGGGCGGGCATGAAGGTATCCAGAAACGAGAGAATGGCATGATAGGTTTCCCGGTCATCCACCACCAGCTGGTCTGCCTCGTGGGTGAGCAGATCACGGACGGCCCGCAGGCTGACGGTCAGTTCCTGGTGCAGGAGCATCGGCGCGGAGGTTCTGTGAAACCGGTTCTGGATGTT
>JBEPXL010000245.1:0-5722 GCA_041641935.1 Desulfobacteraceae bacterium
CGGAAATCATGGCACCGAGCTGCTTTCCCACCTCGATGGCCTGATCCATGCTGCCGGACTTGTCGATCAGCAGGGCCGTGGACCGCTTGATCCGGCCGGACGCTTTCACCTGGGATTCGGTGACCGCGTCCAGCTTTTCCGCCACGTCCCCGGACGCACCGGCCGCTTTGGCCGCAACCTTGGCCTTGTACGCCGATACCCGCTTTCCGGTTTTTGCCTTATCCAGCCGGTCTTCGATCATTCGCTTGATGTGCGGATTGTCGAAGGCGCCGTGACGCTTCAGCGAACCGATGTTGTTGATCAGTTCCTGGGGCGTCATGCTGTTGATCAGCGCCACCAGAACCGTGGGCGTCATCTGCCTGATGACTGAGGCCGCCACACGATAGGGGATGTTGTTGTCCACAATCGCCTGGGCCTGTTCCGCCGGGTTCTGGGCCCGGGCGATGGCCTTCAGGGCAAAGAGCTTCGAGTCTGCCGGGGGCTCGTCGTCAAACAGGATCGCCTGGGCACGGGGGGACGGCGGAATCCGGAGGCTGGCGTAGAGCCGCTTGATCACCCGCCGGGCCTGGAGGACGGAACTGTCGAACCACTCGGGTTTATCCTCCCGCTCTTTCAGATACCGGCTGATCTCGGTCTTCATGGACCGGGGCACGTTCTTGAACAGACCCTGCTTCACCGTCACCGTTTCCATCCTGCCGTCCTTTTTGACCTGACGCGAAACGGTCCGGCCCTTGATGAAATCGAACACGCGCCCGACCTGATAGGGCGGCATCTGCCGCAGAAAGGCAAGCCCTGTATCCCGGTGACCGGGAAAGTCGCTCAGGATCAGGTTGACCACAAACATTTCATTGTGGTCGCGCACGCCGCCTTCATCGGCGTACCATGCAGCCAGGTGGACGTAAAAGCGCGGATCGCCGGCGAGGATCTCCCGGTGAACCGGGTAGATCTTCTCCAGTTCCCGGTGGGGTGTGGTCAGCAGTGTGTTGAAGAGGCGGACCCGGATGTCCTGTTCCGTTCTGTTCATGACGCACCTCAATCAGAAGTAAGAGGACGCGGAATGCGTCCGAGTGAAGAAAAAAAACGGCAGATGCCGCTGTGAAAGAGCGCGTACGAGTTCTCAAAGCGTTGGGTCTTATACGCTGGAATCGAACCAGCTACACCAAGATTAGCAGTCTTGTGCTCTACCGATTGAGCTAGTATGTAAGCTTTGGGCGTAGGAGTACGCGCTGAAAAAACGGATAAAAGACGGCTGTATCGGCTTTAAAAAGAGGCGCGTACAAGTCATCAGAGCATTGGGTGTTATACGCTGGAATCGAACCAGCTGCCGCAAGATCTTGAGTCTTGTGCTCTAACCAGATGAGCTAGTATGTAAGCTCTGATCGTAGGGGTACGCGCTGTAAAAGCGAGCCGGACGTACAAGTTCGGGAAGCAGATGAAAAGTGTTCTGCCGTTGAACTACGCGGCCATGGAATCAATGGGGGCCGCGTCCGGATTCGAACCGGAAACCTCTCCCGTCATAAGGGGTTTGTATGCTTCTGCAGTCGGAGTACGTCCGGAAAAATCATGAATAAGCCTGCACGAGTTTGAGCCGCTCTTTTTTTAATACTTGGATAGAGTATGTAAGCTGCCCGGATATGGGTGCAGGCAAAATGATCGCTGATGGTCAGCCGAAAACCGCTTCGGGGCGGATGGTGACATTGCCGTTGGCGTGTCGTTCCACCACGTAAGGGGCGAACTTCCGTTCCGGCACGTCCAGATACCGTGCGACGGCCCGGCGGATATCACCATCTGTGCCCGGATTGCCTGAATCGAGCATCGACAATGGAATATCACGGCTTCGACCTTCAAATCTTACATGGATGACAGACATAATTTCACCTATAAGCAATGGTAAAGGTAAGTTTGGCTTCTTTATCAGAGTCTTCTTGTGGTGTCAATCAAAAAAACGATTTTTTACAGATTTATTCTTCTTCCGGCTGTTCGCGGTCCCGGGCCATCATCTCCCGCACCTTGTCGTTATAGGCTTTCACCGCCTGTTCATAGGCTTCCCGTTTTTTTTCATACTGGCGGACCTGCTCTTCCAGTCTGGCCCGATCCTGTTTGTATTTCTTCGCCACCGCCTGTGACTGGGTGACCGCCTTGTCCGGCATCAGTTCTTCCTGCGTCTTGACCAGCGCATCATATTCCTGCTGCAGTTCCGTCTTCATCGCCTGCAGTTCCTGTGATGCCTGTTCCAGTTCATCTTCGGACTCGATTCCGGATACATCCGGTCCGGCGGCTTCGGGTTCAGGTTCCGGCGCTGTCTGTGTTTCCTGCCCCTGGCTTTCATAATATCCCGGTACTTTTTTTCGCTGATCCTCCGGAATCTGGCTCAGATCATCGGTATACCGCACGTTGCCGCTTTCATCGGTGTAGCGGTAAAACTGCGCGGAAACCGGTGCGGCAAGGGCCAGAACCAGTAAAAGAAGGAAACCCATTTTTATCCTGTCCATATCATACACTCCTTTCTAAAAAGATGTGGTACGGCAGAAATCTGTTTCTGCGTTCATGGTGGTTTCATTTCCAAACAAGTGTTTGACAAGGTCTGGCGGCTGATGTAGAGTGACGCAACTCTACCTTTTTTATTATTATAATCCATTTACCAGTAAAATCACAGACTATGAAGTCAACAATTCACATTTTTCTTCTGATCGCGACGCTGGTCATCTCTGCCTGTGGTCCGACCCTTGTCGGGCGCTCCTCCTTTCCGGAAGCGGAACCGGGATCTTCGCTTTTCCTCAAAGCCGAGCAGGCATACCGGAGCAGTGCCTATCCCAAGGCGCTGCAGCTCTACAACGATTATCTCTCCCGGTATCCCGAAGGGGACTCGGCTCCCAAAGCGCTGATGCGGGAAGGGGAAATCTACGAAATCCAGAATGAGTATCAGACCGCACGGAATGTGTACCAGTTCGTGGTCGATAATTTTCCGGAAAGTCCCCTTGCCCCGAAGGCCATGTCCCGCATCCTCTCCACCTACTATTCCGAAGGCCGCTACAAAGATGTCATCCGCGCGGCCGACAGCTTCCTGCGACATCCCGTCGGACTCCGCAAGAGTGAAGGAATCTATACCATTCTGGGCGATACCTACATGGCAATGGATTCCCCCATCAACGCCGTCTATTTCTACGCCAAGGCCAATACCTCCCCCATGGCGGCCGGGGAACGCGAACGGCGCGACAGGCTGAAGTCGGCGGTCCGGGGGCTCTCCAATGAGGACATCCTGTCGCTGCTGGAACGGGTGCAGGACCAGACCACACGGGGATACCTGGCCTTTCAGATGGGGCACAACGATATCGATGCGGAACGCTACGACAGTGCCATCCGGACCCTGACCCAGTATATCAGCATGTTTCCAGACCATGAACACAGGGCGGACGCCGAAGCCATGCTTCAGAACATTGAAGGAGAGCTTGCGCAGTTCGATTACGGTCGTCATACCATCGGTTGTCTGCTGCCCCTGACCGGTTCCTACAAGCTCTACGGCAACCGGGCTCTGCGGGGCGTCGAACTGGCCCTGAAACACGCAGCGGCCGGGGACGCCATCCAGATGATCGTGAAGGATACCGGCTCCAATGACGGGCAGGCCGAAGTGGCGGTCGGGGAACTGGCACAGGCGAATGTCTCGGTCATCATCGGTCCCATCATCACTGCCGAAGCGGCGGCGATGGCGGCACAGGATGTGGGAATCCCCATGATCGTCCTGAGCCAGAAAGAGAATGTGACCGATATCGGGGACTATATCTTCCGCAATTTCATCACGCCGGAGGTCCAGGTGCGGGCGCTTGCTTCCTATGCCGTGGAAAATCTGGGGGTGAACCATTTCGCCGTTCTCTATCCGGATGAAAAGTACGGGACCACATTCCGGGATCTGTTCTGGCAGGAAGCCGCTTCCCGGGGCGCGAGTGTTACGGCGGTCGAGCCCTACGATGTGAACCAGACCGACTTTGCCGGCCCGATCCGCAAGCTGGCCCGGAACCGGGGGGATTTTCAGGCGATTTTCATTCCGGACGCACCCTCCAAAACCGGGCTGATTCTGCCCCAGCTCGCTTTTCACAATGTTCGCGGCGTCCACCTTCTGGGAACCAATCTCTGGCATTCGGACAAGCTGGTCCAGATGGCGAAGGAGTTCGGGCAGGGAGCGATTCTACCGGAGGTCTTTTTTACCGAAAGTTCCCTGCCGAAGGTGATCGACTTTGTCCGGGAATTCAGAACCGCCTACGGAGAAACTCCCGGATTCATCGAAGCCCTCGCCTATGACACCACCATGATGCTGCTGGAGGTTTTCAGCCGCCCGGCGGTCCGCAACCCGGAAGCGGTCCGGGAGGCACTTCTGTCCCTGCTGCCGTACCAGGGGGTCACCGGTCTGACCGCCTTTGACGAAACCGGCGATGTACGCAAGAGCCTCTACATGCTCCGGCTGGACGGCAACCAGTTTGTGGAACTGGGCAGTTCCCAGTTCTGAGGCCATCCTGGCTGTACCATAATCCTCCTTTCCGCCCTCAGGGGGGAGACGGCTTTCCGGCTGTTCTTCCGCCCTGAAATCTTTTCATTTTTCTGCTCTCCCTCCTGAAAAAATCTGATCCGTTCTCTTGACAAAACATTCCGGAACATGCTAACGAATGACTGAGCGCTCGTTCAGATATGGCGGCGAACCGGATTTTTCCGTTCGGCCACGGAACGTGCCGGGATGATAACGATATATGGAGTCTTGAGAATATGACCCAAACCGGAAGCAAACACAGAGAAATTCCTACACAGATTAAGAATCCTGAACTGGTCAAACGGAGACGGCGCCAGATTGTCGATGCGGCGGTGCAGCTGTTTATCGAAAAAGGGTTTCACAAGACCACAACCCGGCAGATCGCCAAGGCCGCCGGATTTTCCATCGGTTCTCTCTACGAGTATGTCGCCTCCAAGGAGGATGTTCTCTACCTGGTCTGCGACGCCATTCATGCCGAGGTGGAACGGGGGGTCGCCGAGGCATTGAAACGGACCACGCGGGGCCGGGAAGCGCTGGCCGAGGTCATCCGGGAGTATTTTCTGGTCTGCCACCGGATGTGCGACCACATTCTGCTGATCTACCAGGAAACCCAGTCCCTGCCGCCCCAGTGGCGGAAAAAGGTGCTGGAAAACGAAATCAACATTACCGGCATTTTTGTCAAGGTACTGGCCCGGCTGGTGGAATCCGGCCATTTTCCCCATCTGGATGAACGGTCCATAGAACTGGTGGCCCACAACATTTCCGTGCTGGGTCACATGTGGACATTCCGCCGGTGGTTTCTGGCCCGCCACTACAGCATTGAAGACTATATTGAACTGCAGACCGATTTTATCCTGGGGCTTTCCACCCGGGGGGGCGCCGACATTGAATAGCCTGTAAAAGAGGTGCGGTTTGGGTCCCGGCGGACAGCGGGCAGAAACCCTGCCACCGATCCGGCCGCCGGGGCGGAACCCGAAAACCGACACCCAACAACCATAAGGAGAGGCCAACATGAGTATTCAGGAACAACCGTACAAACTCAAAAACCACGTCAGGGTTGTCACCGCGACTTCCCTGTTTGACGGACACGACGCCTCGATCAATATTTTCCGCAGAATCCTGCAGGGAACCGGAATCGAGGTCATCCACCTGGGCCACAACCGTTCGGTCCGGGAGATCGTGGACGCGGCAGTGGAAGAGGAT
>JBEPXL010000246.1:0-5710 GCA_041641935.1 Desulfobacteraceae bacterium
GTATGGTTTCCGATGAGGACAACTACGTCCTGTTGACCGACATTATGGGCGAAGAAGACTTCCATGGCGACATGGACTTCAAAGTCTCCGGCAGCAAGGACGGCATTACCGGGATCCAGTTGGACATGAAGGCCCGTGGCATCCCGCAGGACCGGATCCGCTACCATACCTGCTACAGCATCAACATGGGCCCGCGCGTCTGGGACATGCAGATGAAGGACTACATGGACATCGTGCTGGGGATCAACGCGGGCGCCTATTCGTTCGAGGCCGCCAACCAGCGTCACGAGCACGAATGGCGGCTGTGGGAAGATCTCAAGCTGCCCGAGGGCAAGGTGCTGATCCCGGGCGTCATCACCCATTCGGCGGTGCTGGTCGAGCATCCGGAGCTCGTCTGCGACCGGATCATGCGCTACGCCAGCGTGCTCGGCAAGGAGAACGTCATGGCCGGCGGCGACTGCGGCTTCGGCACCCAGGCAATGGCGGAACCGGAGATACATCCGGCACAGGTTCAGGGACGACGGATACGCCGGTTCCTTCCTATTATTCACTATCCATCAGCATGAACGGGACCGGGGCCGGAACCGTGACGAGTTTTCCGGCAGGAATCGACTGCGGCACGGCGGCTTGCACCGCCGACTTTGAAGAAGGCACACAGCTGACCCTGACGCCCCTGCCTGATGGATGTTCCACCTTCACCGGATGGGAAGGGAACTGCACGGGTGTGGAACCCTGCATCCTGACAATGGATGCCGCAAAAGATGTCACCGCCACGTTTGCTGTTCCCGACGACGCTGTTTCCGGACTCCTGGTCGATTTCGGCGGACTGGGTGCCTGGACCTGGGACGGCACGGACTGGGTTTCCATCAATCCCAATGATCCTTCCGACATGCGCTTCATCGACATCGATGGGGACGGTACGGATGAGGCGGTCATCGCCTTTGCCGGTCTGGGATTGTACTATCGCGACAATGGATGCTGGACCAATATTCACCAGAACATCCCCGGTGCAATGGTCAACTGGAAGGGAAAACTGGCTGCGGATTATGACAGTCTGGGACTCTGGACATACGACACGCTGAACGGCTGGGTCAATCTCAATGTCAATGATCCCGGCATGATCAGAACAGCCGATGTGGACGGATCAGGACAGGAAAAACTGGTGGTCTGGTATCCCGGCATGGGGCTGTATACCTGGGACGGCGCGGTATGGAACTGGATCAATGAAAATCAGCCCGATGAGATGGTGGGCTGGAACGGCAGACTGGTCAGCGATTTCGGCAGTTCCCTTGGCGTCTGGTCATACGACACAGACAGCGGCTGGACCTCAATCAATGTGAATGATCCCTCGGCCATGGCTCCGGGAGCCGGTGGGTTTGCTTTCTGGTACGGGGACTACGGCCTGTACCGGTGGGACGGAAACACCTGGGACTGGATCAATGAAAATCAGCCCGATGACCTGCTCTGGTGGAAAGGTGGTGTTGTGGGGGATTTCGGAAACCTCGGCATCTGGCGCTATGACGGGACTGCCTGGGACAGTCTGAATCTGAATGACGCCGGACTGATGACGGTGGCGGATGCGGACGGTGACGGAGTGGATGACCTTATCGCCAGTTACGGACTGCTCGGCCTCTGGTACAGTCCCGATGGGGCAGTCTGGAACAATATTAACCTGAATCCGGCGGAAGCCGTTATCCGTACAGAATAAACCTGCACGAGACCGGTTCCGGTTTCTTTGATCATCCTGATCTGCTGCGTCTGCTGGCGCAGCAGATCAGCTCAGAGCGGCAGTACGCCGGTCGCGAAAGTACAGGGCGGCGTAAAAGTAAAAATGGAACAACAGGTTCGGAGACAGTCATGAAACTTTCTGCACAATGGTGCTTCCTTCTTCTTTTCTTCACATTTCTGATACCGGCAGCGGCGGCGGATAATGCGGCAGAACCGGTACTCCGGTTCAGCGGGGACCGGTTTTCCGCAAAACTCAGGGCGGTTCCCCTGGAAAAGGTACTGCAGCAGATCGGAGAAGAAAAAGGCGTATGGTTCCATTGTGATGCATCCCAGCGGAATGTTCCGGTATCCGTTGAATTTACGGATCTTTCACTGGAGGAGGGGATGAAGCGGATTCTCTCCCGTCATTCCGATTACTGCCTTTTCTACAATGGACAGGGAAAACTGAGCGGAGGCGCCATTGTCGCCAGAGGCAGTGCCGTCTTTTCATCCCCCGGAAGCCGGGTCTGTCCCACCGGTTTCGGTGTGACCCGGAACAGTCCGCCGCCCGGCGGGGTGGTCACCCTTACACCGGAGCAGGCAGAGGGCTTTATGGTTCGCGAAAATTCACCCCCGCCGGGAGGAGCGCATACCCTGGAAACCCTGCCGGAAGAAGTCCGGGATCTGTTCAACGTCAGAAAAAACTGCCCCCCCGGCGGCGACTGCAGCGATTAGCATGCCGCTTTGGAAGCGACTGCAAAGCCTGCGCCATGAAATGATGGTGGTGCTGGTGACCGGCCTCAGCATGGGGTTCGGCTTTCTGCGGGAAGTACTCTGTGCCGCCTATCTGGGGACCACGGCAGTGATGGACACGTTTCTCATTGCCTATATGCCCTTTGACCTGATCCAGCCGGCGACGCGGGATATTTCAGCCGAGGGCGTCCGCCTCTCCGGTGATCCCGGAAGCCCCGGTTACATGGCTGCACTCGCCCGCTTTGCTGGCTGGTGCGTCATGGTCGGTGCGATTCTTTCCTTCCTTTATCTGCTGGTTTTATGGTTCGGCAGGACGACATTTCACCTGCAGATCACGGACCGGTACTGGCTTTTCAGTCTTGCCGCCATTGCCTGTGGCATTTTTCTGGCGATGTGCCACGCCGGCCTGTGTACTCATTTTGTCAACCGGGGCAATATTCTTTTCCAGGTGTCCCAGAATCTCTGGATCAATATCGGAATGATCCTGCTGCTGCTGATCAGCGCGGGGTATGCCGGCGGTGTCATGCTGGCGCTCGGGGTCGCCCTCGGCTCCGCCATTCTGGTCCTTCTTGAACTTGTTTTTCTGATGGCCGACCGGCGGAAGAGCGCTTCTCCGGATGGCCGGCGACAGGATAAAGACGGCGGTGACCTTCCACGGGGCGTGCCGGTGTCTCTCTGGCCGATTCTGTTTATTATGCTTCAGGCAATCGGCAGTAAAGGACAGATCCTTGTGGAGAGAACCCTTGGCGCGGGCCTGCCGGCCGGAAATATTTCAGCACTGAACTATGCGTTCCGGCTGTATGCCTTTCCGTTTACACTGGTTCTTTCACCGATTGTCCTGCCGATGGTGCCCCGGCTTGCCAGCGCATACCGGAACGGAAATACGGAACAGATGCTCCTGATCGCAGGAAAGGCACTCCGCTGGTCGGTGCTGCTGGTGATTCCCGCCGTCGTACTGATCAATCTGCTGGGAGAACCCTTTGTGGATATCCTGCTGCAGAGGGGCCGCTTCACACCGGAAGATGTGCGCATCGTTTCTGATCTTCTGATGATCTACTCCTTCGGCTCCTTCGGCTGGATACTTCTGAGTATCTCGGTCCGGGTGCTGTGGATCATGGGCAGATCCGGCCTGACGGTGGCGGTCACCTGGCTCGGTATTGTCCAGTACTATGCTGCGGGATACTGGCTGACAGGAGCATACGGTGCGAAAGGGCTGGCGATGGGCTCCGCCGTCTATTTCAATCTGGTGGGGCTGGTTCTTTACTGTATGATGAAAGCGATGATCAACAAAACCCGTTATGCCTGCTCCGCCTGAACAGATGAAACCGGTCATTTCCCTTTCCAGCCTGTTCAGCGCGGCATGCATTGCTTCTGCAGCCTTCCTGCTCTGTCTTTTTGCGGTGACTGCGCCGGAGGGACATTCTTTCGGTATTCTGATTGCGGCTGTGGGAATTCTCGTTGGAGAACTGGCCGTCACAGCACTTGTCTGGATTGCCGGAAGACGCTGGCCCGTGCTTCTTTCCAGCAGCTGGCTGCTGTTCATCATTGTCGGCGGCATGACCTACGCGCACCTGAGCCGTCCTGATCTGGAAACCGACGGCATCAACTTTTTCGTCAGCCTGCTCACGGCCGGTTATATCGCCCTCCGGGCCGGCTGCGCCGCCGGCAGTGTGTCCGGCGGTGGTATGGCGGACCGCATCGCACGGTCTGCGGGAAATCTGCTGCCCCTTTCCGACGGAACGGGGCGCCTGAACCGGCGGCTCTCTTTTCTGATCGCACTCGTATTTTCCGCAGGAATGCTCGCTTTTTTTCTCTATTTCAATAATTTTCCGGCCTTTGCGCCGAACCCGGCCGTGGCCCGGTATCTTCATTTCAATGGGCCATACACATCCGGACTGGTCCGTTTTTTCTACAGAATTTTTCTCTCCGGAACCGAAATTTCCCTGATGATGATGACCTATCTCTGCTTCTTCTCCGACCGGGGAGCGTCCCCAACCTTGCCCGTAGCCGACAGGGTTCTCAACTTCACCGGTTTTTTTCTCTGCATGGCCATGCTTTTTATTAACGCTTCCCGTGGTCCCATGTTCCGTCCGATCATCTTCGGCATCCTTGCCTACGCCCGCAGTGTGACCGATCTCCGGCAGATGATCCGGCTGGCGGCCGGAATGACATTGATCCTGAGCCTGCTGGTTTCCTATTCTCTTTACCGGTTTACCCGCCATTACGGCGGCCTTCATCTTCAGAATCTGGGACCGGCCCTCTATCCGTTTTTTCCTGAAGTTGCGGAAGGAACCATCGTGATCTCCGAATTCAGGGATTACAATGAACCCCTGCTCTGGGGGCGGACCATTCTCTCCGGTCTGCTGGTTTTCATTCCGAGTGCCATGTTCTCCTTCCGGCAGGACTTCGACATCAACCGGTATACCCTTGAGATCGCCAATGTGCAGATCGACAGCACCGGTGGCATTCGCATTACAACAATTGGAGAGGCCTACATCAACTTCGGGCTTCCGGGTGTTTTTCTTGTGCTGATGGCGGTCGGTTTCTGTCTCGGAAAGATTACGACCGTCATCCAGAATGCACCATCCCGGAAAACCTTCGGCCTGATTTTTCTGGCAACCTTTCTGGCCACTGTTCCGGTTTTTACGTCAGCACTGATTTTTCTGCTGTATGCGGTGGTCGGTATCGGTCTTGTCCAGAAAATTGCGGCTGTCGGCGTCTCCTCGCTTTCTGCATATCATGATAATCCGGCGGGTGAAGGGGCCGGCGGATGGTAAATCCCGCCAGACGTGCTGTTCTTGACGGGCGGGGAATGATCGCCCAGCCTGACGGCATCACCCGGTACACCATTGAACTGGTGCGGGAAATCGCCCGGCAGGCGCGGAACATGGAACTGTTTCTGCTGGTCCGGGAGGGACTGGAACTGGACCGGTTCGTTCAGTGGCGGGATAATCTTAAGTGTATTCCTGTTCCCTTTTCCCACATCGGCCCCGGCACCCTTGCCCGCGTCGGTGCGATTGTGGATCGGATGAATCCGGATCTCTATCACAGTTTTTTTATGCTGCAGCCGCTTCGAATGAAAACACCGGGTATCATTTCCGTCCATGATACCCTCTGGTTTCAGCGCCCCTGGCTCCAGATGCCCGAAAGTGGCATCCGGCGTCTGGCCGGCTGGCTGTATTACCGGCTGGCGGTGGGACTGTCGGTACGGAAGTCGCGTCGCATTATTGTGGTATCCGATGCAACCCGC
>JBEPXL010000247.1:0-5691 GCA_041641935.1 Desulfobacteraceae bacterium
CTGCAGTCATCACCTTTACTCACCTGATGCTGCAGCGGAATGATTTACCGGAAGAGGTCCGCTCCGATCTGGAAACCGTCACCCTTCAGACGGAACGGGTCCGGAAAATCGTCAAGGGACTGCTCGACTTTTCCCGGCAGACCCAACCGGAGCCGGAACCGGTTCAACTCAATGAACTGCTGACAGGCTGTGTCCGGCTGATGGAAAACCAGGCACTGATCCGGGGAGTGGCGCTGCGGTTCGAAGGCGAAGCGAATCTGCCGATCCTGACCCTGGACCGGAGCCAGTTCCAGAGTGTCATCATCAACATGATCATCAACGCACTGGACGCCACCGGAGCGGGCGGAACCATTACCATCTCCGCCAGAGCAGTTCCGTCTCCAGAAACACCCGGCGTTGAAATTTCCGTTCAGGATACCGGTTCCGGCATCGACCCGGTGGATATGGAACACCTGTTTGATCCGTTTTTCACCACAAAGGAAGTGGGAAAAGGAACAGGACTGGGGCTTTCGGTTTCAGCCGGTATTGTGGACCGTCACGGTGGAAACATCAGTGTCCGCAGTACTGCTGGTGCAGGCAGCACCTTTACCATCTGGCTTCCGGTTCACAGCAGGGAAGCATCAACATCCAGCGGCCCCGAAACAGAGGAGCAGAACAATGCATGTCCTGATTGTTGATGATGACCCGATCGTGGTGGAGAGCTGTCGCCGGATTCTGGCTGCGGAAGGTTTTCAGCTGAGCATCGCCGGAAATGCAGAAAGCGCAACATCGATCCTCGAATCCGATGCGTCTGTTGATCTGATTCTCACAGATATAAAAATGCCGAACCAGGATGGTTTTCAACTGATTGCCTACACCAGCGCAGCGCACCCCGATCTGCCGGTGCTGATGATGACCGGCTATCTGACACCGGAAACGGTGGAACGGGGCAGGCAGAGCGGCGCGGATGGTTTTATCGCCAAACCGTTCACACCGGACGAACTGGTGACGGCGGTCAGAAATACAGTAAAATCAGAAAAACAATAACAAAAGGGGGGCTTATGCGTGAACGACTACTGGTCATCGATGATGATATGGCGGTGCTGACCTCCTGCGAGCGGATATTCTCTGCCGACGGTTATGATGTGGAGACAACCTCTGATCCGCAGGAAGGGCTTCGGCTTGCCACGGAGAAGAACTACAGTGTCATCCTCTGCGACTGGAAAATGCCCGGAATGAGCGGCATGGATGTGGTCGCGGAACTGGAAAAACGGACGCCGGAGTCGACGGTACTGATGTTCAGCGGATATCCGGCGGTCGAACGAGCCTCCGAGGAGATGAAGCGGGGGGCGATGGATTATCTGCCCAAACCGTTCACCCCGGACGAGATCACATCGGCGGTCCGCCAGGCGCGGAACCGGAAAATAGTGCAGGAACAGAAGGCCCTCAGCAAATTTGACCAGCTTATGGGCAAGTTTCCAACGCCAAGCCTCGACGACAAGGGGCCGAAAATCATCGCCGAAACCATTGCCCAGACTGTGGGCGTGGCCAAGGCCAACTCCCCCTGGCTTTCCCTTTTTGTGCTGGGGGTGCTGGCCGGGGCCTATATCGGTTTCGGGGGGCTGTTTTCGGCGTCGGTGACTTTCGACCTTCCGCCGGAGCTGGGCCTGGGAATGAAAAAGCTGATCGGCGGCGCTGCTTTCAGCATCGGCCTCATGCTGGTGGTCATCGCCGGGGCGGAACTGTTTACCGGTAACAGTCTCATGGTCTCCAGCGTCATGATCGGCCAGACCACCTGGGGCAAAGTGCTGACCCGGTGGGTTGTGGTGTATGTGGCCAACTTCATCGGCTCGATTCTGCTGGCGCTCCTTTTCTACCTTTCAGGACTCTGGAAAGCGGGCGGCGGGGCACTGGGGGAAGCCGCTGTCAATGTCGCCTACGCAAAGGTCCACCTCAGCTTCACCGAATCCTTTGTCCGGGCCATCGGGTGTAACTGGATGGTCTGTCTGGCGGTCTGGATGGCCCTGGCGTCACGGCAGGTGATCGGCAAGATTTTTGCCATCTTCTTTCCCATCATGGGCTTTGTCGCCATTGGATTCGAGCACTGTATCGCCAACATGTATTTTATCCCCAACGGGATTTTCCTGAGCCGGTGGGCAGGACTTGCACCGGCCGGTCTCGATCTTTCCAGCCTGACCTGGGGCGCATTCTTCTGGAAAAATCTGATCCCCGTCACCATCGGCAACATCATCGGCGGGGTCGTCTTTGTCGGCCTCAGCTACTGGGGCGCCTATCTCCGGCCTGTACCCCAGCCGACGAAATAGCCGTCTCTGCGCATCGTTTTGTTCCCTTCTCATGCCATGTCTGCGCCGGAGCCTTCTCCGGCGCATCCTTCACGCCCGGCGGGTGATGTTCTATTCTTCCCGGTATTTTGAATCAAGATGATGTGTAGCGGGTTCTAATGCCTGGTAAAGTTCCTTCACTGAACTTCCGTCTCCCGTGATGCGGAAACGCAGGTCCGCAGCTTGACCTTCGGGATATCCTGTACCACTATATGCAGGATAAACAATTGACATCAGAAGCATACCTGTTGATCGCCGGGAGTACCCGGCCTGCAGAAAAGTGGATTCAGAGTTGGTATCATGCGCATTATTGCTTGAATTTTCTCTCTGACTACAGCATAAACAGTATTTCCCTCCGGATGTATTATCCTTATAGTTAATTGTTGCATTAAGATGCACAGGTAGCAGGAACCGGCTTGTAAAAACAATACATCCGTTCTGCAGGGACCGGGAACATATCCTGCCGGACGACCCAAACCTTTATCGAAAGGCATACCCCCGTATGAAAGCAATCATATGCGGCGCGGGTAAATACACCCGTCAGCTTCTCGACCGCCTGGGCGAGCGGTGGCAGATTACATTAATCGATGTTTCGGAAAAGCTTCTCGGAGATCTTCTGCCCAGATACGACGTCGTGGACAAGGTAATGGCCGGCGATGCTTCCAGTCCCGTTTTTCTGGACGAAGCCGGGCTGGAAGATGCGGACTATGTGCTGGCGCTGACGGACAACGACAAGGTCAACGTGGCGATTGCCGAATTTGCACGGAATAAAGGCAGCGTCCATATTCTGACCCTGATGCACGATTACCAGTATGAAGAACAGTACCGCGAACTGGATGTCTATGTCATCCGGCCCGATACGCTGGTGGCCGGTACGATTTACCATTATCTGCAGGATCCGCGCGTCACCGTTCTGCCCATTGCCAAGGACCTGGGCGAGGTCATCGAAATGGAGGTGACCCGCGACAACTGGATCGACGGGATGAAGGTGGATGTGCTGTCCGGGGCCAACTGGCATCTGAGCGGCATCTTCCGGGACGATAAACTCTTTTTCCCCAAACCGGAGGATGTGATTCAGGAAGGGGACCGGCTGATCCTCCTCGGAGAACGGAATTTCTTCCGCTCCGCCTGTTCCCTGCTGGCCTGTTCCTATATGCCCTTCCCCATGAGCTGGGGCAGCAATATCCTGGTCGTTCTGAACGGCAACGATGAGGAAGTCAACGCAAAAACACTGACCGAAGCCATGTACGTGGTCCGCAACGCCCACGTCAGTCATGTGACGGTGCTGAAGCATGAACGCGGCCCGGATCCGGCAAAGCACCTGGAAAGCTGGCTCGGCCGTTACGATATCCGGATCCGGAATACCGAACAGAATCCGGTCGCCAAAATCCGGGAGGTCTGCGAGGAAGAGAATATCGGTCTTGTGATTATCCGGCCCCTGGAAAAATCCTTTCTCAAATCACTGACCCGTCCGGAGATGATCGCCCTGGCTCATTCGCTCCCCTGCCCCATGCTGGTGGCGCGCCATTCCTCCCCCTATGAACGGATTCTGGTTCCCTTCAACGCGACCCCCCGGTCGGAACTGGCGCTGGAGACGGCAACCGATCTGGCCGAACAGTTTGACGCGGATATTGATGTGGTGGTAGTGCAGGAGCCGGAATATATCCACAGCGAAAACGGCGAGGCCCAGAAACCGGACAAGGTCTTCAGGCGGGTCCGGGAACTGAGCCATATCCATAAAATCAAAATCGGCGAAGTGTTCCGCCAGGGAAATCCGGTGAAGGAACTGACGGCACTGGCTGAAAACTACAATCTGATGGTCATCGGCAGCACCAGCAAGGAAAAAGAACTGCTCGCCCCCCATGTCGGGGAAATGCTGACGGAACGGACCACCTGCTCAACGCTGGTTGTGGCGTCGGAGTAGGATATGGAACAGCAATATGCCCTCCTCATTGTCACCCTGGGCGTCCTGATCCTGCCGGGCATCAGTCATCTGCTGCGGATTCCGCTGGTCGTTGCGGAAATCATCTTCGGCGTCATCCTGGGCAAGAGTGTGCTGCAACTGGAATTCAGCGGAGAATGGCTTCCGTTTCTGGGGGAACTGGGTTTTCTCCTGCTGATGTTTCAGGCCGGCATGGAGATCGATTTTGGTGTACTGCGGCGGCAGAGCCGGGGACAGATCCTGTTCCAGTTCTTTTTTTTCTTTGTCACACTCGGGCTGTCACTTCTGGCGGCCCTGCTCCTCAACCGGGGCATCTTTATGGCCCTGGTGCTTTCGACCACTTCGCTGGGGCTGGTCATGCCCACCCTCAAGGAAGCAGGGCTGAGCAAGGGGGAACTGGGGCAGTCGATTCTGATTGCGGCCACCCTGGCCGACTTCCTGACCCTGTTCGGGATCACCTTCTATATCCTTTTCGTGCAGTACGGCATCAGCTGGCGGTTTATCCTGCCCCTGCCGCTCTTTATGGGATTCGCGCTGCTCCTGCGGCTGGGCAGGCTCTGGGCCTGGTGGAATCCCGGTCAGGCCGAAACGGTGCTGGGGATTTCCGAAGACTCACAGGAAATCGGGGTACGCCTCTCCATCGCCATTCTTTTCCTGCTGGTGGCGCTCTCCGAGATGGTCCATCTGGAACCGGTTCTGGGGGCGTTTCTGGGGGGAAGCCTGATCTCCTATGTCTTCCGGGAAAAGCTGCTGCTGGAGACCAAACTCTCGGCCATGGGATTCGGGTTTCTGATTCCGGTCTTCTTTATCGACGTGGGCATGCAGTTTGATCTGTCCAATATTCTTCAGCCCGAACAGATTCTGTTTACCCTTCAGCTTCTCGGATTCGCGCTTCTGGTGAAGATGGTTCCCGCATTTCTGATGATGCTGCGGGGCAGCCGGTTCCGGGAGTCGCTCCAGATCGGCTTTCTCCTCTCCTCCCGGCTCAGCCTCATCATCGCGGCAGCCGCCATCGGTGTGCAGAATGATCTGATTTCCGAAAACATCAAGGATGCCATTGTCTTTCTGGCGCTGATCACCTGTTTTCTGGGTCCGACCCTGTTCCGGGTGAGCCTGGGCGACAGACAGAAGGCCGTCTCCCAGCGTACTTGAAAAACGAAGAACCGGGCAGTCTGCTGCCCCGGGCCGTCACCCGCAACGCAATTTTTCTGAAAGACTGTAACCTGACAGGAGGTACGCCATGACATTCGACGAAAAAAAGATCGCTTCCCATATCAGCGGCAAACGAATCCTTCTGACCGGCGCAACTGACGGTATCGGCCGGCAGACTGCTCTGGATCTGGCGAAGATGGGAGCGGAAGTGCTGCTTCACGGAAGAGACCGGACAAAAGGAGAATCGCTGCAGGAAGAAATCCGGAACGAAACCGG
>JBEPXL010000248.1:0-5671 GCA_041641935.1 Desulfobacteraceae bacterium
TTTTTCTCCTTCCTCCGAGGCATGGTTGAAAAATTGGAGCCATTCCAGAAGATTATCGACTCCCTTTGTCTGCATCTGCTGTTCAATCCGGGGTAGTTCAAATATATGCAGAGAGAAATCGTCGGTCAATGTCAGGTGAGGGTATCGTGTGTCCCGGAGATGAAAACGGTAGTGAAAATCGGGAGCGTCGGGAAACATCGTATAGTCGAGAAAATGGATGCCGATGACCGGATGAAGCGCTGCATAGTCATCTCCTGCTTTCAACTGATCCCCGTACATCCTGCAAAGGTAGAAAAGGGTGCGCCGGGGATAATTTTCATACCTGCGTACCTGCATTTCAATGTCGTATTCACGACCTGCTCCGTCTACCGCCCGAATATCCAGGATAATGAACTTTTTCTCCACTTCATCCGGGAGAATGTCCGGATTCTGAATCTTGACGGATATAATCCGGTCCTGTGTCGAAAGACCGAGAGCGCTGTTGATCAGATCCGTCAAAATGTCAGTATGGGTGGTGAAGAGCTTTTTGAATACGAAGTCGTTTTTGGGGCTGAGCAGTCTTTTCATAGCGCTTTCAGAATACCATAGTCTCTGTCGATCTGTCAGCAACATCCTGATTCATTGAATATGAGTTATGCTATCCGGATAGAACAGCCGTCTGTTGCACTCTACTTGACATAGCTCATGAGCATGAATATTATTCGCCTTGTCAAAGACCGGATGTCATAACAAAAACAGCATTACACCATCCGGCACGCCGGAAATATACCGGCATCCATGTGACAAGGAGGTACAAACCATGAACGATACACAAGCAATCCAGACGACATTTGACGAAGGCGTCCACGCCTTTGTCCAGAATGATATAGATACCAGCGTAGAAAAATTTTCCCGGGTAATCGAAGAAGATGCGAATTACCGCCTGGCCCATGTCAGCCGCGGGGCGGCCTATCTACGGCTGGAACGGGTCGATGACGCCCTTGCCGATTTCGACCGGGCGGTGGAGATCGATCCGTCCCACGCCAAGGCCTATCACCTGCGGGGTCTGGCGTATGCGAAACAGGGAAAAAACGAGCAGGCGCTGGAAAACTTCAACAGGGCCATCGAACTCGACCCGGAATACGGCGCAGCCTACTACAGCCGTTCGACCATTCAGTCCCATCTGGGACATCACGATGCGGCCTTTGATGATATCCAGATGTATACGGCATTGACGGAACAGAATGTTCAGGCATTTGCCAATGAAAACAACATCTGGCGGTCCCAGCATCTCAGGGTCGAGAGTGACGGCGCTGCCGATCCGATGTACCGGTAACGGACGCTGCATACAAGCGAAATCGCTCTATACAAACGGGCTGCATCCGATGGGATGCAGCCCGACGTTTTTTACAGAATCATCTCCGGCAGGCAGTCTATGCCACCAGTTCCAGCCGGCTGACGCCCCCGGTCTGGCGGCGGAGACGGATCTGGGTCGGGATTTCATCTTCCAGTTTTTTGACATGGGAGATAATCCCGATCATTTTGCCGTTGGCCTTCAGATTCTTCAGGGTGGCAATCACCTTGTAGAGATTTTCCTCGTCCAGTGAGCCGAATCCTTCGTCCAGGAACAGGGATTCGATCTTCCGCTTTTCACTCGCCATGTCGGAGAGCCCGAGGGCCAGGGCCAGACTCAGCATGAAACTTTCGCCTCCGGACAGGGTTCCGGGAACCCGCCGGACACTGTTCTGCTGAAGGTCTTCCACTTCCAGCCCCAGTTCACCGTCCTTGTTCTGCCGCAGATAATACCGCCCGCTCATGGCCCCCAGATACTGGTTGCTCTGCTCCAGAAGCCGGTCCAGCAGCATTTCCTGCACACGGCGACGGACTTCGGGGGTGTCGGCCGCACCGATGGACTGCCGCTCCGCCTCCAGCCGTTCATACGCTTTTTCCTGTTCTTCCACCGCCTCCAGCTTTTCCTGATACGCCTGTTCCATGGCCGCCTGCTGTTTGAGGGTAGAGCGGGCGACAATCAGTTCCTGCTCCATTGTTTCCCGCTGTTTGCGGGCATCGTCAAACCGCCGGGCAAGTTCTTCGAGCGGGACATCGGTCACCTGCCGGGCCCGTTCGGCTTCAAATGCCTTCTGCTTCTCTTCGGCCTTTTCCGCAAGTTCGGCGACTTCCCGGTCCCGTTCATCCCGCCGGGCTTTAATGGCCGCCTTTTCATCGGCTGAAAGCCTGCTTCGCCGGACATCATCAAGATCCCGGAATCCGGCGGCCATGGCACGGTTCTTCAACTCCCGCTCCAGGGCATCGGCGGCCTCCCGGGCGGCCTTGCCGGCCGCTTCGGCTTCGGCCAGTTTTTCTTCCTGGGTCCGGAGCTTCTGCCGGTTCTTCTCGATCTCAGATGTTACCGCTGCCAGTTTCCGGGAATCCCCGGCAATACGGCTTTCAATCTGCTGCCGTTCCTGCACCGGATCACTGGTTCCGTAGGACTGTGTCCGCTGCTCCTTGAGCCCGGCAAGCCGCTCCTGACTCTCCCGGATCCGCCCTTCCAGGGCATCGGCTTCTTTTTTGTGCCGCCGCAGTTCTTCCGGCAGGGTCTCCACCTGATTGCGCAGGTTCTGTTCTTCCGCGGCAAGAGACGCCTGTTCCCCCAGGTATTCCCGGTAGCGGTCCAGCCGGGCGGTCAGGCGGCCGATCAACTCCCCTTCCCGGCCGGCCTCGGGCGGTGTTTCATCATAGGCCGTCAGCTTTTCACGGAGGGTATCCAGGGCAGAAGTCTCCCGGGTCTGAACGGCCTGTATCTCTTCGGTAACCGCCGCCAGGGCATTGACCTGTTCTGCAATCCTCTGCCGATACCCCTCTGCCACCGCTTCCTGTTCGGCCATTTTCGCGGCGATTTTCTCCTGCTTCCGCCGGGACTTTTCCGCCTTTTTGATTTCAGACCGGATCGACCTGATCCGCCGCTTCAGCGTTTTGATCTCGGCTTTGCGGGTCTGCATGGCCGCCTTGATCGCGGCGGTATCCCCGACCGGCAGCACTTCGTCGCTCTCACGGGTCAGGCTGTCCCACTGCGCCTGAAGGACTTCCATTTTCTGATGTCCCTGTTCCAGTTTCGCCATCCGACTGTCCAGATCGGCGATCTGCTTTCGGAATTCCCGGATGCGCTCATCCTGCTCTTTCAGCGTCTGTTTCGGTTCCCCTTCATAGGGAAGGCCGCGGTTGACATAGGGATGTTCCGTGGACCCACAGAGCGGGCAGGCTTCCCCCGGAACCAGCATCTGCCGTTCCGATTCATACTGGGCCACCCGGACCTGCTGAACCACCGCCTCTTCCAGCGCCTCCCGAATCCGCTCCGCACCGGCCAGTTCACCGGCAATGGCGTCTTTCTCTTTCTGAAGGGCCTCCCGTTCCGCTGCGATCTGTTCACTGGACCGGTCCCGGCGGGCGTTTTCCTGGGCCAGTTTTTTTCCCACCTTCCGGAGCGCCTTGTAGCCCCAAATCCGCTGTTTCCGTTCCCGCCGGGCCTGTTCCAGGGCTTCCATCGATTCGGCCCCGTCCAGCAGTTCCGTAATCTGTTGTTCCGCTCCGGCTTCACGGTTCTTTTCCTGCGCCAGTTTTTCCTGAATCTTCGCGACGGCGGCCTCGACGGATTCGGCCTGTGCCACCGCCTTCTTTTCGGCTTTCCGGAGTTCCTCCTGATGGGCCCGAAGTTCCCCCAGGGGCTTGCGGATCTCGATCAGCCGGTCCAGATCCGTCTGAATTTCCGGGATCACCGTTTCAAGGCGGGCCTCATCGGCGTGTTTTTCGAGCCAGTCAGCCACATTTTTCCGGCCTTCCTCGTTGACCGCCAGTTCCTGTTTCACCTGATTCTGGCGGCTCAGGTTCTCCTGCTGTTCCCGTTCCAGTGTTTCGTACTGCGCCACCTTCTCCCGGAAGGATTTCTCTTCGGAGGCAATCTCCCGGTCAAGGGACTCTGCCGCGCCGATGGCATCTTTCCGCCGGGCCAGTTCCGTCTCGGCCTGTTCGAGTGTCACGGCAATACCATTCCGGTCCCCCCCCAGGGTCCGGATTTTTTCTTTGAGCAGGGGAATATCGACTCGTACCGAGGCAAACTCTTTCTGAAGCGCATCCGCCTCCTGCTGCCGTGTTTCCAGAACGCCGAGATCTCCGGCCAGCGGTTCCGCGTTTTCCGCTTTCTTGAGCCGGAGCAGATCGTCGGCCATCGCCTCCCGGCGGGACTGGGCGGCTGCCAGATCCACCCGGCTGTTCTGGGCGGCATTCTCCAGTTTGCCCACATTTTCCAGCCATTTCTGCTGATGCCGGATCCGGGTGATGTCCTGTTCCGTTTCCCGCATGGCAGTCTGGTATTCGGACACCGATTCTTCGGCAGCATGAATCGTTTCCGTGTCCGCGGCGGGCAGTTCCTCGAATTCCTCCTTCAGCTGCAGGAGTCTCTCCTTTTCGGTGTCGGCCTGTTCATGGACGGAACGGACAAAGTCATCATAGACTTCCGTGCCCACGATTTTCTCCAGGATTTCCGCCCGTTCACTGCCGAGGGCGTGGAGAAAGGCGGCAAATTCCCCCTGGGCCAGCATGATGGAGCGGCAGAACCGTTTGAAGTCGAGGCCCGTCACCTCGGCGATCCGCAGACGCACGCGGCTGATTTTGTCTTCCAGCAGGGCTTCTTCACCGTTGACCTGATACAGGCGCATCTCCGGCAGGCTGATCCGTCCGCCGGTGCGGTAAACGGACCATTCAGAGCGATAGACGGATCCGGCAACGGAAATGGTCGCAATGGCGTAGGCGTCATCGGCCTCATGGCTGATGATCTGATCTCCCGGATTCTTGAGACGGGCGGTTTCACCGTACAGGGCCAGGGAGATGGCGTCGAGGATGGTGGTTTTACCTGCGCCGTTGGGGCCGGTAATGGCGAAAATCCCGGCCTCGGAAAGGGGCGACTGGTCAAACCGGATTTCCCATTCGCCTTTCAGGGTATTGATGTTCTTGAACCGAATGTCCAGAATTTTCATGATTCCTCACCTGGAATGTAAGAGTTAGATATCATTTCATGTATACCAGAGCCGGCAGGTGAATTCAACGAATTCGACGCCTTGACACCCACCGGGTTTCCGGTTATGGACTGAGGCAACCTGAATCCCTTATCCCTCAGAAGGAAAACAACTATGGAACTATCTCCGTTGACTGCCGTTTCACCGGTGGACGGCCGCTACCGACGTACGGTTGCGGCGCTGGCCGATTATTTCTCCGAAGGCGCGCTGATCAAGTATCGTGTCCGGGTGGAGGTGGAATATTTTATCGCCCTTTGCGGGCTGAACCTGCCGCAGTTACAGGTCTCCCCGGACCGGTTCGGGGCGCTCCGGGCCATTTACCGGGACTTTTCCCCTGTCGACGCGGAACGGGTCAAGGGCATCGAGCGGGAAACCAATCACGATGTCAAGGCCGTGGAGTATTTTCTCCGGGAAAAATTCGACGAAATGGAGCTGGCCCCCTATAAGGAATTTATTCACTTCGGCCTCACATCGCAAGATATTAACAATACCGCCATTCCCCTTTCCCTGAAAGAGGCATGGCAGGATGTGATCCGCCCCGTACTGGATGAGGTTGTGGAAGCGCTGACGGCCAAGGCGGACGCCTGGCGGGATGTGCCGATGCTGGCCCGCACCCACGG
>JBEPXL010000249.1:0-5659 GCA_041641935.1 Desulfobacteraceae bacterium
ACCGGATTGTCGATGTGAAATTCCAGACCTTCGGCTGCGCCAGCGCCATTGCCTCTTCTTCGGCGCTGACGGAGATGCTCAAGGGGAAAACCATCGAAGAGGCGGAAAAGATTACCAACCAGGACATCGTTGACTTTCTGGGGGGACTTCCCAAAGAGAAGATTCACTGTTCCGTCATGGGCCAGGAAGCGCTTCACAAGGCCATTGCCTGTTACCGCGGCCAGCCGGTGGAGGAAAAAGAAGGAAAAACCGTCTGTGAGTGCTTCGGCGTGACCGACATGGAAATCCGGCAGGCACTGACGGAACACAACCTCACCGCCGTGGAGGATGTCACCCATTTTATCAAGGCCGGAGGCGGATGCGGCCAGTGCCATGAAGAGATTCAGGAACTGATTGACGAGGTGCAGGGGAAAGCCCCGGCGGAAGGGACGGAAGCACCGGCGCGGATGACCAACCTGCAGCGGATGCACCGGATCGAAGAGACCCTGACAAAGGAGATCCGGCCGGCGCTGCAGAAGGACGGCGGCGACATTGAACTGATCGATGTGGACGGAAAGCGGATTCAGGTGCGGCTGCAGGGCGCCTGCTCCCGGTGCCGGGCCGCCAAGATCACCCTTCGGGAGTTTGTCGAGAAAAAACTGAAGGAGAATGTGGAGCCCGATGTGTATGTAGAGGAGGTACGCTGATGAAGAAGACTGTCTATCTCGATAACAACGCCACCACCCGTGTGGCCCCCGAAGTGCTGGACGAGATGCTTCCTTACCTGAAAGACCTGTACGGCAATCCGTCCAGCATGTACGGCTTTGCCCGGCAGGTGGCCTATGCCGTCAAGGAGGCCCGGGCCCGTCTGGCGAACCTGATCGGAGCCGATCCGTCGGAGATCGTGTTTACCAGCTGCGGCACCGAAAGCGACAGCACCGCCATCTGGTCGGCGCTCCGGTCCAGTCCGGACCGGAAGCACATCCTCACCACCAAGGTGGAGCATTCCGCCATCAAGAATCTGGGGGAGTATCTGGCAAAAGACGGCTACCGGGTCACCTTTGTGCCGGTGGATGAAAAAGGGCGTCTGGATCTTGATTTTCTGTACGAACACATGACCGATGACACCGCCATCGTCAGTGTCATGTGGGCCAACAATGAAACCGGTGTCCTCTTTCCGGTGGAGGAGATCGCCCGGAAGGCAAAGGAACGGGGAATTCTGTTCCATACCGACGCGGTCCAGGCGGTGGGAAAGATTCCCATCAACCTGAAGGAGAATGCCATTGACCTGTTCTCCCTGTCGGGCCACAAACTCCACGCCCCCAAGGGCGTCGGTGCGCTCTACGTGCGGAAGGGAACTCCCTTCAAGCCTTTCCTCATCGGCGGCCATCAGGAAGCAGGCCGCCGGGCCGGGACCGAAAATGTCGCCTCCATCGTCGCGCTGGGAAAGGCGGCGGAACTGGCAAAAGCCCATATGGACGATGAAAATTCACGGGTCCGGGAATTGCGGGACCGCCTGGAAAGCGGACTCCTCTCCAAAGTGTCCGACGCCTTTGTAAACGGCGACCGGGACCAGCGTCTTCCCAATACCACCAACATTTCCTTTGCCTATATCGAAGGCGAGTCGATTCTGCTGCTGATGGATGAACTCGGCATCTGCGCCTCCTCCGGATCGGCCTGCACCTCCGGTTCCCTGGAGCCGTCCCATGTGCTCCGGGCCATGAACGTGCCCCAGGAGGCCGCCCACGGTTCGGTCCGCTTCAGCCTGAGCGTCTACAATACGGAAGAGGAGGTGGACTATGTTCTGGAGCATCTGCCGCCGATCATTGAACGGCTCCGGTCCATGTCCCCCTACTGGAAACAGCGGGCGAAGGCGTGCTGATACCGTAAGGAAACGCGGTCGAGATCGACTGATGATACAACACGGCTGCCGGGACATTCCCCGGCGGTCATCTGGAGGGAGGTGACGCCAGTGGAGAACCGCAACGGACGCAGGGACAACTGCAAAATTGACACAGACGTGGCACTCCAGTACCGGGAGCAGCTTCCGGATATTGTGGAGCATATTCTTCAGGCCTGCGCCGAGGATGCCTGTCCCCATCATGTCTCTTTCGAGCCGATTCCCTCCCGGAGCGCAATGATTGAAATCATCGACCGGCTCAGGGAAATCCTTTTTCCCGGCTATTTTACCCGTGAAAAACTTGATCCGGTCAATCTCCGGTATACCCTGGGACGGTCCGTTTCCGTCCTCTATGACATGATTTCCGAGCAGATCTGCCGGAGCATCCGCCATGAATGCCACCGGTATGACCAGGCCTGTCAGGACTGCCGGGGGCAGGGGGCCCGGCTGGCCCTGGAACTGCTCCAGACGATTCCGGATGTCCAGCGGCTGCTGGCCCTGGATGTGGCCGCCGCCTATGACGGTGATCCTGCCGCCAGGAGCTTTGACGAAATCATCTTCAGCTATCCCGGCATCTATGCCATCGCCGTCTACCGTATGGCCAACCGGCTGTTCCGGCTGAATGTGCCGTTTCTTCCCCGCATGATGACCGAACACGCCCACAGCCTCACCGGCATCGACATTCACCCCGGCGCCACCATCGGAGAACGGTTTGTCATCGACCACGGAACCGGTGTCGTCATCGGGGAGACGACCGAGATCGGAAACAATGTCCGGATCTATCAGGGAGTCACCCTAGGGGCGCTCTCCCTTCCGCCCGACGCCGGCAACCGGCTCCGGGGGCGGAAACGGCATCCGACCATAGAGGATGACGTGATTCTCTACTCCGGGGCGACCGTCCTCGGCGGCGATACCATCATCGGAGCCCGCTCGGTCATCGGCGGTAATGTCTGGATTACCGAGCCGATTCCGCCGGATACACGGGTGATGATTGAAAAGCCGAAACTGGTGGTGAGGGGAAATGATCAATCATAAACGGACGAAAAGAGGAATCAGGAGAGATTCATGAACATATACCCGAATATGCAGCAGACCATCGGACGGACGCCCCTGGTGCGGCTCAACCGGATTGGTTCGGATGTTGACGCGGATATCGTCGCGAAACTGGAATTTTTCAATCCCCTCGGCAGCGTCAAGGACCGGATCGCGGCCTCGATGATCGACGCGGCCGAAGCCGACGGAAAGGTGGGGCCCGACACCCTGATCGTGGAGCCGACCAGCGGCAATACCGGCATTGCCCTGGCCTTTATCTGCGCGGCAAAAGGATACCGCCTCTGCCTGACCATGCCCGAGACCATGAGTACCGAACGGCGGAAACTCCTGAAACATCTGGGCGCGGAACTGGTCCTGACGCCGGGGGAACAGGGCATGAAGGGGGCCATCTCCGAAGCCGAACGGCTGCTTGCGAAAAATGACAATGTTTTCATGCCGAACCAGTTCGGCAATCCGGCCAACCCGAAGATCCACCGGGAAACCACCGCCGAGGAGATCTGGCGGGATACCGACGGCAGCATCGATATATTTATCGCAGGGGTCGGAACCGGCGGAACCATCACCGGCGTATCCCAGGCGCTGAAGCCCCGGAAACCGGAGCTTCAGGTCATTGCCGTGGAGCCCGATGATTCACCGGTCCTCTCCGGCGGCAGTCCGGGGCCCCACAAGATCCAGGGCATCGGCGCGGGATTCGTGCCCGATGTACTGGACCGGAGCCTTGTGGACGATGTGGTCCGGGTCACCAATGACGAGTCATTTGAAATGGCCCGCCGTCTGGCAAAGGAAGAGGGCATCCTCTGCGGCATCTCCTCCGGTGCGGCGATCGCTGCCGCCGTCAAAGTCGCAAAAAGGGACTCCTCCGGAGGCAAACGGATTGTCGCTATTCTGCCGAGTACCGGCGAACGCTATATCAGCACGGACCTGTTCAAGATGTAAATCCCGCCCTTGCAAATTCTTTTCCGACACCGTAAGAAAACGGAAAGCAGAAGCACCATTCCTTCTGCTGCCGTTTTCTTGCGGTGTTTTTATCTGTACCGGGTCAAAACATCATCACAAGGAGGAACTGATGAAGCCGCTTCATCTCATTCCGGTTTTCTGCCTGATCCTGTCTCTTTCCCTTTTCTCCGCCGCCGGCCCTGCGGATGCCCGCCCGCTGGTTGTGGGAACGACCAGCAGCGATGCAGCCGAAAAAACAAGAACATTTCTGCCCTTTGCCGGTTACCTTGCCGGACGTCTCAAAACAGACGGTTTTGACCGGGGAAAGGTAATAATCACACAGACACCGCAGGAGATGGCGGTGTATCTGAAAGAAGGAGCGGTTGATCTCTATATTGACAGCGTCTATCCCGCCCTCATCGCCTGCCGCCTCTCGGGAAGCCGCATTCTGCTCCAGCGATGGAAAAAAGGGGCCGGAGAATACCGCGCGGTCATCTTTGTGCGGAAAGAAAGCCGGATCGATACCCTTGAACAGTTGACAGGGAAGGTCATCGCCTTTGAAGACCCCTATTCCACCTCCAGTTATTTCCTTCCCAAAACCGCCTTTCTTGAAAGAGGACTTCGGCTGGAACAGATGAATAATCCTGCGAACGCCGTACCGTCCGGCGCCGCCGGGTATGTCTTCAGCGGGAAGGATGCCAATACCATGTTCTGGGTTCTGCGCGGCAAAGTCGATGCCGGGGCCATGAATCATGCCAATTATCTGCAAAAGGCCGGAGAAGAGGCGAAAAACCTGAAGATTCTCCATACCACCGCTGCGGTTCCCCGCCATCTGGTCAGCGTCAGCCCAGGGCTGTCCGATGCACTCCCCGGGAAAATCCATGACATTCTTCTGCGGATGGATGAATCCGAGGAAGGCAGGGCTGTTCTGGAAGCGTTTGAGAATACCAGCAAGTTTGAACCCTTATCCGAAGACCAGCAGGCGCTTCTTTCAGAGATGAAATCCCATATCGACAAGGACATTACACTGCAGAATCCATGAGAATCAGTATCCGCGCCAAGCTCCTCCTTTATTCCCTGGTCATTATCTGGCTGGTCGGGGGAAGTATTGCCGTATTCGCCATTACCCAGAGCCGGGTCCGGATGCAGGAGCAGTTTGAGGGCCGGTGCCGCTCCATTGCCGTGATCCTGTCGTCGATCATCTTCAACGATGTCTACTTTCTCGATATTCATGAACTTCATCTCCATCTGAACGAGGCACGGGTCAACCCGGATATTCTCTATGCCTATGTGACAGACCCGAACCGGGTGGTGCTGGCCGATGACAGTACGGCCACGCCGGACCGGGATCAGGTGCGGGATGACCCGTTTGTGCGGCAGGTTGCGGAAGCAGAACAATGGTGTACTGTCGTTGAAGACGACATCCTCCGGCTCGGCGGGCCGGTTCTTGTTCCCGATGAAGAACCGGTGGGGTATCTGTTTCTCGGATTCAGCCTCGAACAGATCGAGGCCGTTGTTGCGACCAATACGGTTTCGATTCTCCAGGCCGTGGTCGTCTGTGTACTGATCTTCGGAATGATCGCCCTGTATCTGGCCCGGAATCTGACCCGGCCCATCTTCGAACTGGTCCGGGCGTCCGGGGAAATCGGAAAGGGAAACCTCAACTTTTCCCTGCCGATGCGCCGGCGGGACGAGCTGGGGGTGCTGACCTATGCCTTCAACCAGATGCGGCGTGATCTGGCGGTCCTGATTGCCCGCGAAAAACGACGCACCGAAGAACTGGCCGCCATG
>JBEPXL010000250.1:0-5647 GCA_041641935.1 Desulfobacteraceae bacterium
AACCAAATACGCCCGACACCGGCCCGACCTGATTCTCTCCTGCGACGACGATGCCCTTGCCTTCCTTTTCCGGTATCGGGACCGGATTTTTCCCGGGGTGCCCGTTGTCTTCTGCGGACTCAATGTGGACGACTACGATCCGGCCCTGATCGAAGGGCGTGCCGGATATACCGGCGTTGTGGAACGGCTGGATCTCTCCTCCACCATCGACCTGATCCTGGAGATGCAGCCGGATGTGGAAAATATTGCCTTCATCCATGACCGGACGACTTCAGGACTTGCCGACCGGAATACCATCCAGTCCTTCTCCCCGCGTTACGCAGCCCGTGTCCGGTTCGTATTTCCCGATGAAGGAAACGGTCTGACCGAACAGGAGCTTCTTTCTTATCTTCGCGGGCTGGATAAGAAGACAGCCGTTTACTTCCTCGGTTTTTTCCGTGACCGCCTGCAGACACCGCTTCCTCTGGATGATATTATTCCCCGGATTTCCGAAGCATCGCCGGTACCCGTCTATTCCCATGCCGATGCGTTTCTCGGCTACGGTATTCTGGGCGGTAAACTGCTGAGTGGAGAAGTACACGGAAAATCCACTGCGGCCAAGGCGCTGCGGCTGCTCCGGGGCACACCGCTGTCGCAGGTTCCGGTGAGTGTGGAGAGTTCCAACCGGTATCTGTTTGATGATCGGCAGCTGAAGCGTTTCGCCGTTTCCAGATCCCGACTGCCGGCGGACAGCATTATCCTGTATGAGCCGACTTCGTTCCTGGAAAAACACCGCACCGCTGTTCTCTGGGGAATCGGAGGGGCGGCGGCGCTTGTACTGTTTACGGCGCTGCTGCTGGCGAACACCGTACGGCGGCATCAGGCCGAAAAACGCCTTGCCGCCAGTGAAAGGAAGTACCGGCTTCTGGCGGATCATGCGGCCGATGTCATCTGGACAATGGATGAACAGTACCGATATACCTACTTCAGTCCTTCGGTGGAGCGGATGCTCGGCTACAGCCCCGAAGAACTGCTGGATATTCCCTTTGAAAAACGACTCACGCCCGAATCCCTGACCATCGTCAGACAGGCGATTCAGGAATATCAACAGAACTGGCAGAGCGGCAGTACCGCCCGTCAGCCGAAACGGCTGGAACTGGAGCAGGTGCGGAAAGACGGCACTGTCTTCTGGACGGAGGTCGTAACGAATCCCATTCTGGATGAAGCGGGAGGGAATGCCGGCATTATCGGTGTTACCCGGGATATTTCAGAACGCAAGCGGCATGAAGAAGAACGCCTGCGGATGGAACGATACCTGCAGTCATCCCGGCGGCTGCAGAGCCTCGGGATCATGGCCGGCGGTATCGCCCATGATTTCAACAATATCCTCATGGTGGTTCTGGGACATATGGAAATGGCCCGGGAAGAACTTCCGGAAACCGGCAGCGCCCGATACCATCTGGAACAGTCGGAAAGCGCGGTGCAGCGGGCCGTGGACATTGTCCGCCAAATGCTGGCCTATTCCGGCAGTGGACAGTTTGTCGTCCGTCCGCTGGACATTGGAAAGGTACTCCGGGAGTTCACCGGGCAGTTCCAGCCCACCACAGCACCCTGTGTATCGCTGAAACTTCAGACGGAATCCGGCCTTCCGCCGATGCAGGGCGATGAGGCGCAGCTTCGGCAGCTTTTCCTGAATCTGACGCTCAACGCGGTCGAGTCATTCGACAGTGACACCGGGGGCACCATCCGGATCACCGCCGGTGAGACCATCTGTGATGAAACCTTTCTGGCGGAGACCTTTCCCGATGTCTGGATGGGATATGACAGGCCGTTCCAGGAAAACCGTTTTATCTTTATCGAATTCAAGGATGACGGATGCGGAATGGAACCGGATATCCGCAAACGGATCTTCGAACCCTTTTATACCACCAAATTTCAGGGCAGGGGACTCGGACTTGCCGCCGTCCTCGGCATCGTCCGGGGACATAACGGCTACATCCATATCGATTCCGAACCGGACCGGGGCACGGCCATACGGGTGCTGTTTCCGGCCGTTACGGAAAAACCGGTTGCAGTGGAAACGGATACGGCAGCAGCGCTGCCGGAAGTACCAGAGGGGAGGGGAGCCATCCTGCTGGTGGATGACGAAGAACAGGTTCGACTGCTGGTCCGGTGCATGCTGGAACGGCTGGGGTACCGGGTGATACCCGCATCAGGCGGGGCGGAGGCCATTGACATTTTCAACAAAAGGGAGACAGATATTGATCTGGTCCTGCTGGACCTGACCATGCCCGGCATGAGCGGCGTGGCGGTTTTTGAAACGCTGCGGGAAATGAAGAAGAATGTTCCTGTTATTCTTTCCAGCGGCTACAGCCGGGATGAACTTCAGTCACGTTATCGCAGCAAAGGGTTTGCAGGCTTCATCCAGAAGCCCTACCGCGTGAACGAACTGGGCCATCTTATTCGAAAACATGTTGTTTCCGGTGATCACAGCACATCCGTTGTTCCCCTCGTTCCGGGATAAAGCAGGCTGAAATCTGCAGCAGGGAAAGGTGAGGGAAAAGGTGTCGGATGCTCCGCATTCTTGATTATTTATTCTAATACAGTTAGAAAAATTTCCTTCAAACTATCGAGTTCGGCACCGGTCTTCTGTTGACATTCTGAATGAATCTGGCAGGCTTGTCATCGGCTGCTGATGCATGGCGCAGGCAGGTTCCTGTCTCTGATATTTTACAGCCATTTGCCGTACATCTGCTTTATTTCCTCAACAACATCTGCCGGACCGCACACGGAAATAGTATCCTGTCATGGATATGGATGACGAAATGGAGAAGAAAGATGACTGCCATTCATCCCGGTTTCGACTGGGAGTGTCTCCGATACATTCTGCTTTTCCTTTTACCGGGAACAGGCATTCTTCTGATCGCAACCCTGTTCTGGATCCGGAAGCTGGACCGGGAAATTGCGCAGCGGAAAGGATCAGAAGAACGGCTGCGGGAAACCAACCGAAAGCTGCAGGAGGCGCAGAAAATCGCGAAAATCGGGTGGTGGCGTCTCGACCTGCATACCCGTCAGGTGATCTGGTCGGAAGAAGTGTATAAAATGTACGGTATTTCGCCGGGAGACGGTGAATTGACCGGAGAACGGGTTCTGTCGTTTGTGCATCCGGATTATCTGGAATATCACGAACGGCAGAAGCAACAGCTTCTGGCCGAGGGGCGTACTGATTTCGAATATCCGGCAGTGCATCCCGACGGAAGCCACACATGGATTTATGCAAAGGCGGAAACCGTTTATGATGAAGATGGAAATCCGCAATCCATATTCGGTTACATCCAGGACATCACCGGACGGAAAATGGCGGAAAAAGCGTTGCAGGAAAGTGAAAAACGCTTCCGCACCATAGTGGATACCATTCCCCAGTTCATTGCGTACACGGATAAGGAACTGCGGTACCATTTCGTCAACAGGGCCTATGAAGACAAGTTCGGTTTGTCTCCTGATGAGGTGATGGGCAAAACCATTCCGGAAATAATCGGCGCTGGCGCATTTGAAAAAGCCCGCCCTCATGTTGAAAAAGCATTGCGGGGAGAGACTGTCCGGTACCATGAACGGCTGGATTACCCCATTGCCGGAACAAGGGATATGGACGGGGTCCTTCTGCCCGATTTCGGTGAGAATGGCGAAGTTGACGGCTATTACGCCGTTCTGACGGATATCACGCAGTATATGGATGCGCTGGATGCACTGCAGAATAGTGAAGAGAAATTCCGTACACTTTTTCATTCCGTTCCTGCAGGGGTTACGGTATCGGATGCCGCCGGAAATATACGGGAAAGCAACCGGTTTGCCGAAAAACTGCTGGGGGTGACGAAATCGGTCCAGGAGCAGCGGAGAATCGACAGTCCGGAATGGAACGTCATCCGGCCGGATGGAACCCCCATGCCGGTTGATGAATATGCAAGTACCATCGCTTTACAGGAAAACCGGCTGATCGAAAATGTTGAAATGGGTATCGTAAAACCCGACGGCAACATTTCCTGGATCCAGGTGACGGCTTCCCCCATTCCCCTGAAGGAGTACGGCGTGGTAGTCTGCTACAGTGATATTACCGCACGGAAACAGGCGGAGGAGGAACTCAAAACCGCCAAACTGGCCGCCGAAGCCGCGAGCAGGGCCAAGAGTGAATTTATCGCCAACATGAGTCATGAACTGCGGACACCGTTGAATGCCATTCTCGGCTATTCCCAGTTGTTTTTAATGGACAAAGACATGGATGCGCAATACCGGGAGGGCATCACCACCATCAAAAAAAGCGGGGAACACCTGCTGACACTGATCAACGATATTCTGGATATCGCCGTCATCGAAGCCGGAAAGACCGAACTCATACCCGCCCCGGCCGATCTTCATGCATTGATCGCCAATGTGGCCGATATGCTGCGGCTGCGGGCATACCAGAAAAATACGCTTCTCATTGAACTGATCGACCCGGCCACTCCCCGTTATGTATTGTGCGATGAAAAAAGACTGCGGCAGGTACTGCTGAATCTTATCTCCAACGCCGTGAAATTCACCGATGAAGGCCGGGTGACAATCTCCGTCTGTTCCGCCGGGGACCGGCTCCTGTTTCAGATTGCCGATACCGGAAGGGGAATTCCGGAGAAAAATCGTGAACTGGTGTTCGAGCCGTTCCGGCAACTGGAAGGGCCGAATGAAAAAAGAGAAGGAACAGGGCTTGGGCTTACCATCTGCCGCAAACTGGTTCACTCCATGGGAGGCGAGATCCGGATCGACAGCACCGTCGGAAGGGGAACGGTGTTCAGTGTATATCTGGATCTGACCGAGGCGGTCGCGGATGTCACCCGTCAGAGACGCGAAGCAGGGCGTCTCGCAGAAAATCCGGAGCGGAATAAACCGCAACTGAATCCGGTGCCGCCGCCGCAGGAAGACCTCACTGCCCTTCATGGCATGTCGAGAATCGGCGACCTTTCCGGTATTCTGGAACACCTGAAAAGGCTGCGGGATTCGGGACCGGAAACCGAAGATTTCTGCAGGTTCATTGAACAGTATGCGGAAGAATATGATATAAAAGAGATTCGCGTCTTTATCGAACAGTTTCTTGAGGTGGGGCTATGAGGCAAGACGAGATCACGCAGGTGACCGTTCTGATTGTTGATGATGATCCGGGAAATTTGAAGATGCTGAACGGGTTTCTGCGTCAGCAGGGATTTCGTGTTCTTCTTGCCAGGGACGGCTGGCAGTGCCTGGAAAGTGCTGAAGCGGGACAGCCGGATCTCATTCTTCTGGACATTCTCATGCCGGGAATGGACGGCTTTGATACCTGCCGGAAACTCAAAGCATCGCCGGAAACCAGAGACATTCCGGTCATATTTCTGTCCGCGCTTGCAGAATCGGACCATATCATCAAAGGTTTTTCCGCCGGTGGTGTGGATTACATCACCAAACCCTTCCGGCGGGAAGAGGTGATGGCGCGTCTTTCCACCCATGCCACCCTGCGCAGGCAGAAAAAAGAACTGAAATTCCTGCATGACCGGCTGGACAGCATTTTAAAATATTCACCCAGTATCATCACGGTGATGGATGCAAACTGCCGTTATCTGCATATCAACCCCGCCGGCCAGAAGTTTTTCGACCTGCCAGATCG
>JBEPXL010000251.1:0-5643 GCA_041641935.1 Desulfobacteraceae bacterium
TGCGGCAGACGGGTGCGCCGGCAGCGGGCAGCCGACCCTTGAATTCACCTGGTTTTCAGGATATAATTGGCGTTTTGCCATTTGTTCAGGATGCCACACCCACCTCGGCTGGCTGTACCAGTCCACCGGTGGAAACAGCTTTTACGGTCTGATTCTGAATCAGCTGGTCGAAGACACCTGAAGCTGCGGCGGAACAGAGATCAAACGGAGACATGATACATGCTGTTGAAAACGGAACGGGAGGCGGTGGTCCGCTTTGGAAACAAAATGGTATCAGCGGGACTCACCAGCGGAACCGGCGGTAATCTGAGTGTCCTCGACCGGGAGCAGAATCTTCTGGCCATCAGCCCCAGCGGGCTCGATTACGGGGAAATGACCCCTGCCGATGTGGTGGTGCTGAAGATGGACGGCGAAGTGGCCGAAGGAGAGCGGACCCCCTCCAGTGAATTCAATTTTCACCTGTCCCTCTACCGGAAGCGCGCCGATGTACAGGCGGTGGTCCATACCCATTCCCCCTATGCCACCACAATGGCCTGTCTTCACTGGGAAATACCGGCGGTCCATTATCTGGTGGGCTTTTCCGGAAAGAAAGTGCCGGTTGCGCCCTATGCCACCTTCGGAACCGAAGAACTGGCAGAAAGTGTTGCCCGCTCTATTGGTCCGTATAACGCTGTTCTGATTGCCAATCACGGTCTGGTCACTGTGGGAAACAGCATGGCATCCGCCTTTAACGTGGCCGAAGAGATCGAGTTCGTGGCACGGATCTACTACCAGACCCGGTGCGTGGGCCTGCCGCCCATCATTCCGGAAGAGGAGATGGAACGGGTACTGGAAAAATTCAAAACCTACGGACAGAAAACCCGATAGGAGAAGAAATACAAATGGACAGGAGCCCGTGGTGTTCTCCTCCCGGCGCTGCACCGCGCCACATCCGGAATGGAATGGCGTTGACAGGAACATGAAAAAAATCTTCGGTAAACTGCCATTCCGAAAACCGCGGAGGGGGCTGGGAATTTTTCCCAGACTCCTCATCGCATTTTTATTCCTGTCGGTGGTGCCGCTGGCCATGCTGGGGTATATGGCCGATCTGAATCTGAAAAATACAGGCTATGTAGCGGTACGCGGTCTGGAAAGCATCGGAAATGAAAGCCTCCTTTCCATCTCGCAGGTGGGCAAACGGGCCGTGGAGGACAGTATACACGCACTGGATGCAAAAGCGACCGAAGCCCTGGAACTGCGCACCGAAGAGATCGCCCGGCAGGTGGCCGGATTCCTGCGGGAACGGGACCAGGATATTCGCCTTTTCGCCACCCATCAGCCGGACCCGGAAACCTATCTGCGCCTCTACCGGGCCTGTGTCCGGGATGTCATTGTCCACAATGGAAGCGCATCTCCATCCCCCGGCCCGGAACCGGAAATGATCACCTGGAAAAATCCCGGGAACAGGGAGGGGTGGCGGTATCGACCGCCCTATGATTTCCGGACGGAAACCATTCCCCTCTACAGGGAGATCACATTTGTCGATCCGGCGGGTCAGGAGCGGATTCGTGTCCGGGATGGTCTTGTTTCGCTCCACCGGTTCGATATCCGGCAGCGGGAGAACACCTTTTTCCGGTCCGAAGACTATTTTGAAGAACTCCGGAACCTGAAGCCGGGGGACATCTACGTCTCCCGCGTCGTGGGGGAATACCGCCGGGGCTGGCTCCAGAAGACCGACGGCGGCATCAGGGTCCGGCCCGACAGCGCCTATGCCGGCAGAGAGAATCCCGGCGGAAAACGGTATGAAGGCATCATCCGCTGGGCTACGCCGGTCGAAGATGATACCGGTGTCCGGATCGGGTATGTCACCGCCGCGCTGGATCATCGCCATGTCATGGAATTTACGGATCATGCGGTCCCGACCGAAGAACGGTTTACGCCCGTCTCCGATGCCGGTTCCGGAAACTATGCCTTCATGTTCGACGATCTGGACCGGTGCATTTCCCATCCCCGGGATTTCAATATCTTCGGCTATGATCCGGAAACGGGCCGGGAGGTTCCCGGTATGGTGAGTGCCTCCACCTGGGCGGAATACCGGCAGAGCGGCATGTCCCTGCGGGCATTTTTTGATCAGCTTCCCCCGTTCCGGAACTTCACCCGGGAAAAGCGTCTTGCGGAAGAGCCCCTGAAGGCCGGTCAGGTTCCCATCGACTGCCGGTACATCGATGTCGCCCCCCAGTGTGAAGGCTGGCACAGAGCCACCGCCCTGGGCGGTTCCGGTTCCTTTCTGATCTACTGGGACAACATCTGGAAGCTGACCACCTATGCGGCAATTCCGTATGATACAGGTCTGTACGGCGACTCTCCCCGGGGATTCGGGTATGTCACGTTCGGGGCCAATGTGAATCTGTTTCATCAGGCGGCGCTGGAAACCCGCACGTCCGTTGAAGGAAGCATCCAGTCCCGCTGGGACGCCATACAGGAAATCACCGCAGAAACCCGACAGAGTCTGCAGGAAGACATCGCCGATAACCGGCAGATGATCTATACCATTCTGGCGGGAACCCTCTTTTGTATTGTCCTGGCCGTCATTCTGATCGGTCTCAACATTTCGCGGCCCCTGCGACGGCTGACGAAGGAGGCCACCCGGTTCGCCGAAGGGGATTTTACCGGAACCGTAGCCGTGTCCCGGAAGGATGAAATCGGTATCCTGACCGAGGCAATGGACAGTATCGCCGCCAATCTGGGCAACATGATCCGATGGAACATCGGGGTATCCCGCGACGTGGCCCGGTCCGCCGCATCCCAGCAGCAGACCCTGGAACGGACGACCGCCGCGATGGCGGAAATGGCGAACCTGACCCGGGAAAGTGAAGAACATGCCGAACGGATGAGCGCCGCCATGGAAAAAGTCCACCATCTTGTGGAAAAGGCCGAAGCCGCCATGAACCGTCTGACAGACAGCATCGGAGAAATGGACCGGTCCAGCCGGGAAACCACCAGGATCGTCCAGACCATTGACGAGATCGCCTTTCAGACCAGTCTGCTGGCCCTGAACGCTTCGGTGGAAGCGGCCCGCGCCGGTGAAGCCGGTGCCGGATTCGCGGTGGTTGCCGGTGAAGTCCGTTCCCTGGCCCAGCGCTCAGCGGAAGCAGCGCGGCAGACAGCGGCCCGTATCGAGGATACCCGGCAGAAGGTCGGGGAGGGGACCGACCTGATGGCGATGACCCGCGGCAGTTTCCAGACGGTGGAAGAGAAAATTACTGAAGTGGCAAAATTGATCGACCGGATGACGGAACTGTCCGGAAAACAGGCGCAGGGCATTGCTTCGGTCAACAATGCCGTGGCCGAAATGGATGCGGAAACCCGCCGGAATGCCCGGAGCGCCGAGGAACTGGCCGAGTCCCTTTCGGCCTTCCGGGTTCCGGAAGAGCGGGTGACGCCAGCAGAAGAACGCTTTGCCCTGCCGGTAAGGAAAGGGAAAGAACAATGAGTAACGTTCTGGAACGTCTTTTTCATGTGGCCCGTGCCCGGATTCCCCGGCCCGGAGACTTCTTCGGGAAGAAAGACACTGAAGTGCCACCGTTTGCAGAGGATTTTACGGATTACGCCGACAGCGGACAGACCCGGACAGAGGAGCAGTATTCCAGCGGTTTCCGGCAGACGGATTTACCGCCCCAGGTCGTGGAAGATCTGGCGGTTTTTGACCTGACACCGCCCTCATCACTGGCCGAGGTGCGGGCCGCCCGGAACCGGGAAGTCAAGAAGTACCACTCGGACCGGTTCGTCAATGATGCGGAACGGTTTCAGACCTCAAAGGAGATCATGCAGATTCTCAACGCCGCCTATGACCGTCTGAAAATCTATTATGAAAATGTGGAAAAACAGGGATAGAAGGGAGTCGCGATGGACCGATACATTACCCGGGAAGTGATCCGCTGGACGACGGAGTCGGCGGAAACAGAAACCCATAAACTGGTCGGCGAAGCACCTCTGTCGGTCCGGGTGCAGCATCAGCCGTTCTCGGTGGGACTGCGCACACCCGGCCAGGAGACGGACCAGGCGGCCGGATTCTGCCTGACACGCGGAATTGTGGAAACGCCTGCGGATTTCGTCTCCATCTCGTATACCGGTGAATCGGCGGGGGATGTAGTGGATGTCACCCTGACGCCGGAGCGGTGGGAAAAGGTTTCCGCCCGGTTCGGACAGACTGAAGGGGAGGGCAATACCCGGTTCGGGCAGGATACCGCTGCGGTCCTCGAAACCCTGTGCCGGACCATTCCGGCGCTGCCGGATGGCCCCGCTGTCGATCTTGCCGGTGGACTCCAGTGCCTTGACAACCTGAATCATCATCAGCCCCTCCGCAGCGTTACCTTCTCGACTCATGCCACCGGTGTTTATACCTCATCTCTGGAGTTGATGACCGTGGCAGAGGATGTGGGGCGGCACAACGGACTGGACAAGGCCATCGGGAAGCTGTTTCGGGAAAACCGGCTGAATGAGGCAGGGGTCCTGGTACTCTCCTCCCGCGTCAGCCTGGAACTGGCCCAGAAAGCGGCCCGTGCCCGGATTCCCGTCATTTTTTCCGTATCCCGGCCCACCGCTCTGGCCGTTGAACTGGCGTCCCGGCTCAACATGACCATCGCATGTCTGGCGCGGAACGGCGGCGGATATGTGTATTGCGGAACCCATCGGCTCAAGATGACGTAACAGCAGGCAGAGAGAAGGAAAGAACCGTGGAACTGATTACCCCGCCTTTTGAAGGCCCTGAGAAAAAACTTGAAATTATCCTCTTTTCTCCTCAGCCCGGTCTCCGGTCCAACCGGGACGGCCGGTGGAACCGGGTGGTGGATGCCAGCAGGGCTTCCATTATCAGCCAGATTCAGACGGATGAACTGACAGGGTATCTGCTTTCGGAATCGAGCCTGTTTGTCTGGGATGACCGGATTCTGATGATCACCTGCGGCAGAACCACTCTGGTTCGGGCGCTGCCGGAAATTGTCCGGATTGTGGGAAAGGAGAATATCGCGTTTGTATTTTATGAACAGAAAAATTTCATGTTCCCCCAGCAGCAGCCTTCCCGTTTTGAATCGGATGTGGAAATGGTGACGGAATTTTTTCCGGGGAAATATTACAAACTCGGCCCGGCCAACTATGATCATGTCAATGTATTCTACTCCTCCCACGCCCGGGAAGCCCCGGAGGGAGACGCGACGCTGCAGTTGCTGATGCATGAACTGGATGCAGAGGCGATGGATATTTTCTGCGCCGCCAATGTGGAAAATCCGCAGCGGGCAGAAGAGATGTCCGGCCTCGACCGGCTCTATCCGCGGCCGATTCTCATGGACGGATTTCTGTTTACACCCTGCGGGTACTCCCTCAATGGTCTGGTCGGGAATAAATACCTGACGATTCATGTGACGCCCCAGGCGGACAGTTCCTATGTGAGCTTTGAGACGAATATTCTCGAAGAGGATTATTCCGGAACCATCCAGAAGGTGATTTCCATTTTCCGGCCCCGGCGGTTTTCCCTGGTGCTGACGACCTGCAACGATGACAAATGTCTGGCGCTGCATGAAACGGTCATCGGCGGAATTCCCCGGTACAGCCCGACGGACAAGAGCTTTTACGAGTTTGACTGCGGTTACAGTGTGTCGTTTCTGA
>JBEPXL010000252.1:0-5627 GCA_041641935.1 Desulfobacteraceae bacterium
GGGCAATGGAAACCGCATCGATGTTGTAGAAGTTGAGCTTCTTCCGGGCGATGGTCTGCCGCATGTGGGCCGGCAGCTTGGTTTCCATCTCCTCTTTGGACCAGGTGGAGTTGAGGACAAATGTCCCGCCATCCTTGATGCCGTCCAGCAGATCATAGACGTCCACGTAACCCGACTTGTGGCAGGCGATGTAGTCGGCTGCGGCGATCAGGTAGGTGGACCGGATCGGCTTCTTGCCGAACCGGAGGTGGGACATGGTCACACCGCCGGATTTTTTGGAGTCATAGGCAAAGTAGGCCTGGGCATACATGTCGGTGTTGTCGCCGATGATCTTGATGGCGCTCTTGTTCGCACCGACGGTTCCGTCCGCGCCGATTCCCCAGAACTTGCACTGAACGGTTCCTTCGGTAGCGACATCGAAGGACTCATCATATTCCAGAGAAGAGTGGCTGACATCGTCTGTGATGCCGACGGTGAAATAATTCTTGGGCTTGGCCGACTTGAGATTGTCGAAGACCGCCTTGGCCATGCCGGGGTTGAACTCCTTGGAACCGAGTCCGTAACGGCCATTGACAATGGCGGGCATGAGACCGCCCCGTTCCAGATAGGCGGTACAGACATCTTTATAAAGCGGATCACCGCCCGCGCCGGGCTCTTTGGTCCGGTCGAGAACCGCAATCCGGTCGGCGGTCGCCGGGATGGCTGCAAACAGATGCTCGGCGGAGAAAGGCCGGTAGAGGCGGACCTTGACCAGACCGACCCGTTCGCCCTTGTCGGCCAGATGCTCCACAACCTCTTCCAGGGTCTCACAGGAAGAGCCCATCGAGACGACGACCCGGTCGGCTTCGGGATCACCGACATAGTCGAACAGCCGGTACTTCCGTCCGGTCAGCGCGCCCACCTTCTTCATATAATCGCTGACGATGTGGGGAACTCTCTGGTAATAGGGATTGCGGGTTTCCGCGCCCTGGAAGTAGATGTCCGGGTTCTGGGCCGTACCGCGCAGTTCGGGACGTTCCGGGTTTGTGCCCCGGGCCCGGAAGCAGGCGAGCGCGTCCCAGTTGACCAGACTGGCCATATCTTCGTAGTCGATCGCTTCGATCTTCTGGATTTCGTGGGAGGTACGGAAGCCGTCGAAGAAATGGAGAAAGGGAACACTCGACTCGATGGCCGCCAGATGCGCCACCAGCCCCAGATCCATGACCTCCTGGACCGAAGCCGACGCCAGAAGGCCGAAACCGGTCTGGCGCACCGCCATCACGTCCTGATGGTCGCCGAAAATGGAGAGGGCGTGAGAGGCAATGGCCCGCGCGGTTACGTGAAGCACACCGGGTAGCAGCTCTCCTGCCATTTTGTACATGTTCGGGATCATCAGCAGAAGTCCCTGTGATGCCGTAAATGTCGAGGTGAGCGCCCCGGCGGCCAGGGAACCGTGCACCGACGCGGCGGCACCGGCTTCGGACTGAAGCTGCCGCACCAGCATCGACTGGCCGAAGATATTCTTGCGGCCGCCGGCGGCCCACTCATCGGCGATTTCACCGATGGGCGAGGACGGTGTAATGGGGTAAATGGTGGCCACATCGCTCATGGCATAGGCTACATGAGCAGCTGCGGTGTTTCCGTCAACGGTCTTCATCGTTTTTGCCATAATCAATACATCTCCTTTGGGATGAGTATTAAAAAAAACTGCTGGCGTAACTTGTTCTTATATACTGTGTCTAATTTCAGACCGGCGCCGCTTTGTAAAGAAAAAGTTGGTCTGCCGGTCCGGCTTTTGTGACTGTACGCTCGGTCAGTGAGCGGTTGTTCAAAAAACCCTACAGAAGTCCGGCAAAGAAGTCATTCCCCTTGTCATCCACCAGAATAAAGGCCGGAAAATCCTTGACCGTGATCATGTAGATCGCCTCCATGCCCAGCTCGGGATATTCGAGCACTTCCATGCTGGTGATGCATTCCTTCCCCAGACGCGCCGCCGGGCCGCCGATGGAACCGAGGTAAAATCCACCGTATTTTCTGCATGCGTCGGTCACCACTTTCGACCGGTTTCCCTTTGCCAGCATGATCATGGAACCGCCCTTTTCCTGAAAGACGGGAACATAGGGGTCCATGCGGGCCGCCGTGGTCGGTCCGAAGGAACCGGAGGCGCGTCCTTCGGGGGTCTTGGCCGGACCGGCGTAATAGATGATGTGATCCTTCACATACCGGGGCAGATCCTCGCCGCGGTCGAGCCGCTCCTTGAGCTTGGCATGGGCGATGTCCCGGCCGACGATGATCTTTCCATTCAGCAGCAGCGGTGTCGCCACCGGATACCGGGACAGTTCGGCCCGGATCTCGTCCATGGGCCGGTTGAGATCGATCCGGACGGCCCCGCTCTCGGTGCCGGCCACATCCTTGAGGTATTTCGCCGGATTCGTCTCCAGCTTCTCCAGAAAAATGCCGTCCCGGCTGATCTTGGCCTTGATGTTCCGGTCGGCGCTGCAGCTCACCCCCATGCCGATGGGACAGGAGGCCCCGTGGCGCGGCAGCCGGATGATCCGGACATCCAGGGCAAAATGCTTTCCGCCGAACTGGGCCCCGAGCCCCAGTTCCTGCGCCGTCCGGAGCAGCTTTTCTTCCATTTCCACATCCCGGAAGGCGTGGCCGGTTTCACTGCCGGTTGCGGGCAGGTTGTCGAGATCCCGGGCACTGGCGAGTTTGACAGTCTTGAGGGTGGTCTCGGCCGAGGTGCCGCCGATGACAAAGGCGATGTGGTAGGGAGGGCAGGCGGCTGTACCGAGGGTCTTCATCTTCTCCCGCATAAAATTGAGGAGCGTTTCCGGATTGAGTACCGCCTTGGTTTCCTGGAACAGATAGGTCTTGTTGGCCGATCCGCCGCCTTTGGCGAGAAAGAGAAATTTATAGGCATCCCCTTTTGTGGCGTAAAGGTCGATCTGCGCCGGAAGGTTGCAGCCGGTGTTTTTCTCCTCGAACATGGTCAGGGGCGCGTTCTGGGAATAGCGGAGATTGTTTCCGGTGTAGGCATTGAACACTCCACGGGAAAGGGCCTCTCCCTCGTCAAAGTCCGCCCATATCTGCTGCCCTTTTTTGCCCATGATGATGGCCGTGCCGGTGTCCTGGCACATGGGATATTCCATCTCCGCCGAAATGATCGCATTTTTCAGCATTTCCCGGGCCACCATTCTGTCATTGTCCGTCGCTTCGGGGTCATCGAGGATGGCGGCCACCTGTTCGAGATGGGAGGGCCGCAGCAGGTGGGACACATCCTTGAAGGCCTGTTCGGCGAGCAGGGTCAGGGCTTCGGGTTCAACGCAGATCATCTCTTTACCGTCAAAGGACTTCACTTGCACATGGTCCGGGGTCAGCAGACGGTATTCCGTCTCATCCTTCCCCGGGGGGAACATCTCCTGATACTTGAAATCCACCATATTCCGGTGCTCCTTATCCGCTCTGAAGTACAGGCCCCCGGACCGGTATGTGTCACGCCATTTCCGGTCGCCGGCGTAATCCCCTTTCGCCGTTTTCCGACCCTGTGACAGCGATGATCCGCAGGTCTGAAGGTTGAAGGTAGTTGTACAATCGGCTCTCTTTGCCCCCGCCGGTCAGCAGCCGCGGGAAGGCGGAAGATGAGCTTCCTGCAAATGATGTTCCATCCGCAGAAAAGGGAGGCCGCAGCGCTCCCTTTTCATCCTATCGCTGAATGGTCACGGAATTGATTTTCACCGGCTGAACCGGTTTGTCCATGGGACCGGTCTTGACCGAGCCGATTTCCCGGATCACCTCGATGCCTTTGGTGACCCGTCCGAAAACGGTATGGCGGTTGTTCAGATGGGGGGTGGGGGCCAGGGTAATGAAGAACTGGCTTCCATTGGTATTCGGTCCCGCATTGGCCATGGAAAAGAGGCCTTCGCTGTCATGCTTCAGGTCCGGATGGAACTCATCCTTGAACTGGTATCCCGGCCCGCCGGTTCCGGTTCCGAAGGGACACCCGCCCTGGATGACGAATCCCTCGATCACCCGGTGAAAGGTGAGGCCGTCATAATACTTCTTGCCTCTGGGGGTTTCCTGCCGCCCTTCCGCCAGGTTGACGAAATTCCAGACCGTCTCCGGGCATTCCTTTGCATACAGTTCCGCCTCGAACGATCCCATGCTGGTATCAAAAACCGCGGTGACGCGGTCTACATCTTCTTTATACGGATCTTTTTCACCGATCATTGCTATCATTCCTTCTGTTAGGTATGGATTCAGCTTCCCGGCACACAGGGAATACCTTCCATCCCCGCCCGTCCGGATGTCGGAAATGAACGTTCCGCTGTATACCGGCAGCCGATGCAGAATGTGTAACAGGATTACACTCGTTTTGCCACGGTCTGTAATTATACGGAAAGGGGGGGCAGGTTGTCAAACAGTAACAAATGTTTGCGGGAATGGGCGGAATTTGGCCGCACGGGGGCAGAAATTAACCGTTATCATCCGCCAGAGGGGTCGGAAACAGATCTTCAATGCGCATGTCATTCCGGATGCCGAAACGGGTCAGGGCAAAATCATACCGGACCGGATCTTCGGGTGTCAACCGGGCAAAGGCACGGGTAATCTCCAGGGCGGTTTTCCGGTCCGCCTGCTTCCGGCGGGTCAGCCCCAGATAGCGGCAGACCCGGTGCATGTGGACATCCAGGGGAATGATCAGCTTCGAGGCCGGAACCGCCGTCCAGCCGCCGGGGTCCACGTCGTCCTGCCGGACCATCCAGCGCAGAAAGAGATGCATCCGCTTGCAGGCACTGCCCCGTTCGGGCAGGGGAACGAGGTGGCCGGGGGCGCCGAACCGGGTGAGGTGCCGGCAGAACGCTTCCAGTGCCGGCAGGACGGTGGCGTCTTCGGGTTTCACGGCGGACCGGAACGCGGCATGGAGTGTCCCGTGCCGCCGGATCATATCCTGTGCGCCGAGGAGCATGTCCGCCATTTTTTCCCCGGTGGCAAAGCGGTGTCTGAATCCGGCCAGGGTGTTCCGGAGGTCCGGTTCCGGGACTTCCGTGAGAAAACGGGCCGGTGACGGTGTCATCCGGTCCAGCACCCACTGCACGTTTTTCCTGATCATCGCCACCCGGCCATAGGCCAGCGCGGAGGCAATCAGTGCGGCGATTTCCCGGTCTTCCGGCGTGTTGTAGTGATAAAGAAACTCCAGCGGGTCCGGGCAGATGAATTCCCGCCGGTTATAGTTACGATAAAGGATTTCCAGTTCTTTTTTGGTGATCATATGTACCTGTGCAGAAATTTCCATACATTTTATTCAGGGGCAATCCCCCTGCGGCTGCCCCTGCAGATGTTATAAACCGGTTGGTGAGGGACTGATTTCCTTCACATGTATGGTTGCAGCCATGCAGCGCCGGATTGCTTCTCCGGGGCCAGTGCAGACTATTTCTTTTTTTATATTGACAAACAGTTATTGTTTATGCATTAGATTCTGAATATTCTTCACAGAGGCTTTTGATTTCCGGGGAAATCAATACGGTTCCCCGCCGGTAAAGTGGTCCCGTTCCCTCCTGACCGCTTTATCCTGTACCGCTTCAGATGTGGTTGTCCCTTGTTCTGTATCATCAGAGCCGTATCATTGTTCCACTGTTCCAGAATGA
>JBEPXL010000253.1:0-5594 GCA_041641935.1 Desulfobacteraceae bacterium
GTTTCCGCCTCCGGGAAGACGCCGGAGCCGTTTATCCGCTTCATCGACCTTGAAGAACTGCATCATGACCTGGAGATGTTCGGCCTGTTCCGCCAGGCTTTCGGATGTGGAGGCCATTTCTTCGGATATGGAAGCATTCTGCTGAATGGCCTGATCGAGCTGCTGAATCGCGCGGTTGATCTGATCGGTTCCCACATTCTGTTCATTACAGGCGGCGCTGATTTCCTGCACCAGTTCCGCCGTCCGCTGAATATCCGGAACCAGCTGGTTCAGAATGCCGCCGGCCCGTTCCGCCACCGCGACACTGGAGGACGAGAGCTTGCCGATTTCTCCGGCTGCGGTCTGGCTCCGTTCGGACAGTTTGCGGACCTCGGAGGCGACCACCGCAAATCCTTTGCCGTGTTCACCGGCCCGGGCCGCTTCAATGGCTGCGTTCAGGGCCAGAAGATCGGTCTGCCGCGCGATCTCCTCGATAACCGAAATTTTATCCACAATGGTGCGCATGGCGGTGACGGTTTCATTGACGGCCTTTCCGCCTTCCGCGGCGTCTTCCGACGACTTGAGGGCGATCCGCTCGGTTTCTCCGGCGTTGTCCGCGTTCTTCCGGATATTGGCGGCCATCTGCTCGATGGAAGAGGAAACCTCCTCTGCGGAAGCCGCCTGTTCCGAAGCCGCCTGTGACATCTCCTCGGAGCTGGAACTCAACTGCTGACTTCCGGCGGCGACACTGTCTGCGGCAACAATGACATTGGAGACCATATTTCGCAGTTCCGTGACCATTCCCTTCAGGGCAAGGGCGAGCACACCGATTTCGTCCTTCTGGTCAATATCGATGGTCGTGGTCAGATCACCGGCGGAAACCGACCGGGTAAATTCCACGCCGCGATAGACCGGATGGACAATATTCCGGGTGATGAAAAAGGCGATCAGGATACCCGAAACCAGGGCAATGAAGAGACCGATAAAGACACCTTTTGAAGCCGCCGAGAGGGCTTCTGCCGCCATGTCCGCAATGGCGTTGGTCTCTTCGATTCCCTTCTCCGAAGATGCTTCCGCCGCCGCCAGTACATTTTCTCCGGCTGCTTCACGGTTCTTCTGAACCGTATCCAGCGTGTTGAGATGGGCAATCAGTTCGCTTAAAAGATTCTGGTAGTTTTCCGCTTCCGCACGGATGCTTTCCAGACTTTTCGTGTTGTCGTCACTGGAAATATCCGAAAGGATCTGAATGATCTGTTTGATTTCATCGAACTTGCCCATTGCCGCTTCCATCAGGTCCACATTTCGCAGTGCCTGGGCTTTGAAATTGGCAATCCGGATATCATTGGCCAGATCGATCATATCGTTGATCTGCGTAATCTTGTGACTGCGATCCTTCAGTTCTTCTGCCGGTTCATCCGCTTCTATGCCTTTTTCCAGAGCAAGGGTCTGGAATTTCAGAAATTCAAAGGAATGTTTCATGTAACTGTCCGCTGCTGCGTCCATTTTCTGCCGGATCTCTGCAATGTTTTCGTTCCGCTGAACGGTTTCACTGACCAGCTCTTCATACAGGGCCACATTGTTTTCAAAACTCTGAATGGAATCCTTCAGTTGAACCAGATGGGGCGAACGGGCAGTCAGTTCTCCCGCGATTTCAATGTTCTTCCTGATTTCCTGGAGGTTGTTCTTTCCTTCTTTCAGATACTGCTCTTCACCCGTCAGGCCGTATCCCCGCATTTCGTACATGGTCTGCAGGGAATGGCGTTCAATATCATTGGAAACCTCCACTTCGGCAACATATTCATTGGCCAGCTGGTCGGATGCATCCTGAACCAGGTTCATTTTGACAACCGCAAAACCGCCGAGAAAGGCCGCAATCAGAATCAGCAGACCGAAACCGGAACCGATTTTTGTGGCTAGACGCAGATTTTTCATGGTGCTTCACCTCCTGTTGTTACAATTGATATAGGAATACCGGCAGTATACAGATATATACGACGTTCAGCGCCCCTGTTCCGCAGCGTGACCGGCTGTTCTGGCCGGATGCCGGTTGAGCATCCGGGAAAGAACCGCCGTTACATCCGAAAGATCACCATCGGCATAGCTGATGAACCGGGGAAAGAGGGAATGTCCACTGGCAATGGTTTCCCGGTTCCTGTCGGGCAGAACCAGAATTACCCGGTGGTCGATCAGCAGATACCGCACGGAAAGAACAGGAAAAAACCCTTTCTGCGTGGCCATAAAAAGCACCACGATGTCGAAGGGAAAGGGAGACTGCAGCAGATCTGCCGTAAGTTCCTGAACGGTACGGCAGATGGTCAGCTGGTCGGATGGAACCATGTTCAGGATCGCATCCTGAAGGCGTTTTCCGGAAACGGTATCCATGTAAAGAAGTATGTTTTTCATGGGCGCTGCCTCTCCTGCAGAAATGCTGATACAGTCCATCACAGGGAAGAACCATGCTTTCCTTCCGCCCTGCAACAGACAGTTTCTGCACCTCTGCAGCGCTGTTTACCTTTGTTTTTGTTTGGGCGGCTGGCCTGGGACAGGAAAAAATGTGAATATTACCTGCTGGTATGGTGTCTATTCAATTCCTGTGCCGGAACGGGAGGTGAAAGGAAATTTGACGCAGGATTTATTTGCGAAACGGGGTAGCTTCCCGGCAGAAGGCGGTATCAGCGGCAATGCAGGGATTTCCGTCACGGATCAGAAGGCAGACAATTTGTCTGCCGAAGGGGGGCCGGAACAGCGGAACGGATGGAAAAGGGGAACCGCTGTTCCGGATGCGGGATATGTGTCCCGCATCCGGAACAGGTTCAGTTTTTTCTCGCAATAGAATACTTCTTCAGGCGGGCGTAAAGACGGGTCCGGGACAGTCCGGATACGCGGCAGGCAGTCTGAATATCGCCGCCGGTTGCTGCCATCAGTTCTTTCATGTACTGCTGCTCATGATGTTCCAGATAATCCCGCAGCTTCGGCATCTGTTCCCTGTCCGTTTCGGACGGTTCCGGTTCCGGAACAGCAGCGGATGACGGGGGGGGGACGGAGGCACGGGCGAACTGCACCCGGATCACATCGGGAAGATGCTTGGGAAACAGGGTCGGTTCCTGCCGGGCCTTTGTGAAAACATTTTCCAGTGTCTGATGAAGTTCCCGCACGTTGCCGGGCCAGTGATAGGACGCGAGCGCCTCGAAGAAGTCGGTGGAAAATCCCTTCATCTCCGTACCATAGCGTTCACAGATTCTGTTCATGCAGTGAAGGGTCAGTTCCCGGATATCCTCCCGCCGTTTCCGGAGCGGCGGAATGTCCAGGGTCAGTGAGCGAAGCCGGTAGAAGAGATCCTCCCGGAACTGCCCGGCCCGGACCATCTGGTCCAGATTCCGGTTTGTGGCCGCCAGAAGTCGGAAATCGCTTTCCACCTCTTTTTTGCCGCCCACCGGCCGGAACCGCCGTTCCTGAAGAACCCGGAGAAAGGCCCGCTGCATGGACAGGGGCAGTTCCCCGACTTCATCCAGAAAAAGCGTTCCCTGATGGGCCTGCCGGATCAGACCTTCCTGAGCGCGGTTTGCACCGGTGAAGGCGCCCTTTTCATGACCGAAGAGGGCGCTTTCCACCAGATTCTCCGGCAGGGCGGCGCAATCGACCACCACAAAACTGTGGCGCCGCCGGGCACTGTTGAAGTGGGTGGCCCGGGCAAAGAGTTCTTTCCCGGTTCCGGTTTCACCGGTAATAAGGACATTGGCGGTGCTGCCGGCCGCCTGGGCCATCAGATCGATACAGGACCGGATCCGGGGACTGCTGCCGATGATTCCTTCTGTATTCAGGACGGCCGGCGAGGCTTTGACTTTCGTCAGGTTGTCCCGGTACTGGAACACCCGGTTCAGCGGCAGCATAATCTCTTTGGGATAGATCGGTTTCTGAAGATAGTCCCAGGCCCCGTTCCGGATGGCGATTTCGGCGCCGTCCTTGTCGCCGTACCCGGTCATGATCATGACCTCCGGTGCGGCAGACGTGTCGCGGATGTCGGCGATGATGTCCAGTCCGCTGCCGTCGGGCATCCGCACATCCAGAAAGACGACATCATAGGCCTCCGACAGCGCCAGCCGGAGGCCGTCCTGCAGTGTCAGGGCATAATCGGCATCATGGCCCATGCGCCGGACCAGTTCCGAAAGGGTACGACAGATGGCGGCGTCGTCATCGATCACCAGCACTTTCGCCATAAAACTGAACTCCTCACTGCACGGATTTGTCCAGAAGCCGCCGGATGGTGACGGCCAGCTGATCCGCGTCCACGGGTTTGGGGATGAATTCAGACAGGCCGATACCGAGGGCCGCTTCCCGTGTCAGTTTTTCGCTGAATCCGGTACAGATCATCACCGGGATCCCTTCCCGGATCTTCTGAACGGCATGAAACAGTTCAATACCGGTCAGTCCGGGCATGGTCAGGTCGGTGATGACCAGATCGAATGCCGCCGGTTCGTTCCGGAAGGCTGCCAGCGCCTCCGCGCTTTTCGTTTTTGCGGTTACACGGTACCCGAGACGGATCAGGATTGCCTGAACGGCCCGCACCAGGGCCGGTTCATCATCCACCAGCAGAATGTGTTCATGACCGCCGGGAAGGGGACGAATCTCGGAAGCCGGAAGAACGGATTCGGTCCGGGAGGCTGTCGTCTGCGGCAGGTAAATGCTGAATCTGCTGCCCCTGCCGGGAACACTCTCTGCACGGATGGCCCCGCCATGTTCCCGGACCATGCCGTGAACCACCGAAAGCCCCAGTCCTGTTCCTTCACCGGCGCCTCTGGTGGTAAAATAGGGATCGAAAATCCGCTGCAGCACGTCCGGGGTCATGCCGGTTCCGGAATCTGTAACCGTCAGCCGGAGGTAACGGCCCGGTGACAGGTCGTCCCACTCCCGGAGATCCGGTTCCGCAAGTTCCGTATTATCGACGTCAACTCTCAGCAGGCCGCCGGTCGCCTCCATCGCGTGGGCCGCATTGGCGCAAAGGTTCAAAAGGATCTGCTGGATCTGCGTCGGATCGGCGATGACCATCCCGGTGTCATCCGCGATACTGGACCGGATGCGGATGGTAGAGGGGAGGGAAGACCGGATAAACTTGACGGTCTCCTTGATCAGCGGAGAGAGATAAACCGGCTCTTTCTTCTCTTCCTTCCTGCGGCTGAAGGTCAGCATCTGCTGCACCAGTGTCCGGGCCCGGTTGGCGGCGGAGAGGATCTCTTCCAGACCGGACCGGACGGGACTCTCTTCGGGTATATCGAAGATTTCAAGCAACTGGGCCTGTCCGATGATCACGCTCAGGATATTGTTGAAGTCATGGGCGATACCGCCTGCCATTGTGCCGATGGCTTCCATTTTTTCCACATGCCGGAGCCGGGATTCCAGACGTTTCCGCTCTTTTCTTTCCTGATGACGCATTTCTTCCTGTTCCATATGATGCAGGGCAAAGGCCAGATCATCGGCGACTTCCGCAAACAGTGCCCGGTCCACGGTGAGACGGGGCGGCACGTAGACGGTGATCACCCCGAAGATCCGGTCATCGCAGGACATGCGGACCGACATGGCTTCCTGAAGTCGGTCCTGCTCCCAGATCGGAAGAGCAC
>JBEPXL010000254.1:0-5585 GCA_041641935.1 Desulfobacteraceae bacterium
GTCGATTCCGGAACTGGGCGATGTGCTGTGCCGCTGGATGGACCGCATCGGGATGCCGAAGGCGGCTCTGCTCGGCAATTCCCTGGGCTGCCAGATCATTGCGGAGGTTGCCGTTCGTGATCCGGGCCGGGTGGTCAAAGCGATTCTGGTCGGTCCGACGGTGGACCCGCAGGCCCGCAGTCTCTATCGGAACGGCTGGCGGCTGCTGCGCGATATTCGCCATGAATCCCTGCTGTCCATTGTTACCCAGGGCGGTGACTATCTGCGGAGCGGGCTTCGCAGGACCATACGCACATTTCAACTGGCGCTGGCGGATCGGATCGAGACAAAACTGCCCCGCATGGAAATGCCGACCCTGATGGTGCGCGGAGAATTTGATCCCATTGCTCCCCAGCGGTGGGCGGAGGAGGCGACCCGCCTGCTTCCCCGGGGACGGCTGGTGGTTCTGCCGGGCGCTCCCCATGCCGCCAATTTTGATGCGCCCGCTGCCCTTGCAAGGGAGGTGCTGACGTTTCTGCAGCAGTGAAAAATATATGATTTACTTGTTTTCTCTCTGACCGCCGCTGAGGGTAAAAAGAGTGATTTCCGGCGGGCAGTTGATGCGAATGGGGATTCGGCTGAATCCAATGCCGCGGTTTACATACAGATGATTGCCCGGCTTTCCGAATTCGTGTATCCACCCGTCAACATGTACTTCATCCTTCTTGACGATTGCCATCCATGACCATGATTCTGTGAAGGGGATGCGAATCTGGCCGCCGTGGGTGTGTCCTGCGACTGCGAAAGGAGCGGAGTCAGGCGGAAATTCCGGAAAAGTATTGGGATTATGCATCATTGTGATACGCGCACTTTGGGCAGGAAGCTGCGCCAGGGCTTTCTGCGGATGATCCTGATCCGGCCATCGTGCGCCGACGCCTGTGAGGTATAATACTTCGCTATCAGCAGGTTCCGTTTCCGGTTTTCCGTTTCCGGGATGTGCCAGTGCCACTGCTTCATTCTGCAGAACGTGTACGCCGACCGACTCCAGGGCCTGGCGTAAAAGTTCCGCCGCCTCGAAATTGGGTTCTTCATGTGGTTTGTTCATGCGATAGTCATGATTGCCGAGCACTGCATATACAGGAATACCGGCTTCCGTCAGCGGGCGCACAAATATCTTTGCCTTTGCGATGTCTTCTTTTTCTGCATGACTTTCGCCATATACAAAATCACCGGCAATGAGTACCAGTGCCGGACGCAGCGCAATCAGGCGGGATATGCTCTCCTCTACCGTATCGGTGTTGTCCATCCACATGCCGATCTGCCAGTCCGCAATCAGACCGATTCTTCGACCTTCCCAGACAGGGGGTAACCCCGGAATCTCCGCACGCTGTTCATCAATATCGAGCAAATACGGTTCAATCAGTCCCCAGGCAACCAGGAGGACAACCAATCCCACTACACCGGCAATCAGGTACTTCAGCAGTTTCATACACGTCTCCCCATGATCAGTTTCTCTTGTGATAAGTACGGTTGTCTGTCAAAAACGCAAATTTTTTCCGGACACAGGGAAAGCAGTATCCCTTATACGTTCAACATGAAATATTGCTGACCATAAAGGAATAAGGGAAATGGAGTAGATGATGTACCTGAAGATTTTATATGAAACTGCTGCAACAGATAAATGTCAGCGCATCCTCTGAATCCCGGTCTGGGAACTGCGGTTTTCCGGATGCTCCTATTCATCCGGAAGCGCAAATTCATCAGCCAGCCGTTCCCAGCCTTCCGGGCCAATTTCCGCGATCAGCCGGAATTCACCGCTGCCCTGCGGATCGAAGATGACGGCGCCCGCTTCGCCGGTATACGCGCCGGAAACCGCCCGCATGAGATTGCCGTGGGCGACAAAGACATCATTGGTTCCCTCCTGCGGCGGTTTGGAAAGGACACGCCGTGCCCGCTCTGTAACGGCCTGCCTTCCGCCGACGAAATCCGCTGCACGCATGTTCATGATGTCGATGGTTGTGGTGACCGGGCCGAGATCCATGAATTCCGCGGTCTGGCGTGTGCGGCAGTATTCGCTGGAAAACACCCGCCCCACAGGAATACCCAGACGCCGGATGGCCTCCCCGATCTTTTTCGAGCTTTCACGGCCTTCTCCGGAAAGCTGCCGCATCCGTTCCGGGTCACAGCTTGTCCAGTCTCCTTTTTGGGATACCTGATCACTCAGGGACCAGTCGGTCGCGGCGTGGCGGAAGTAGATGTTGTAGCCTCCCCTGCGAAGCGCCTCGACCACCTCCTTTCCGGATAAAGGGGCATGATCCGGGCTGTCCTCCTGCATGTTCTGGGCGAAGGAGGGGGCTGCACTCCAGGAGAAGAGACAGATCAGCAGCAACAGGCAGATTCTGATTTTCATCATGTCACCTTTTGTGTTCAGCCTGATGTTTTCCCGGCGACCCTAAAAATAGCCCACAAGGCGTCCCAGTGTAAGGGCGGTCAGCCATGCTGAAAGGGATGCCAGTGCCGAGGCACGGACCCAGATCGGTGGCCGGGAAATCGCAGACGACAGCAGCAGTTTGTCGTTCATCAGCCTGTGCAGCAGCAGTGCATTGACCGCGCCCGCGGCAACAACCGCCATTTTGGCGAGGAAAAGGCCGGAGACGGCGTAGGCCGTTGCGCGGGTGATAAACAGCAGCACACCGGTGACGACGGCCAGTGCGAGGCCGACGGCGGCGGTGCGGGGCAATACCTGCCACAGCGGCCCCAGGGGCACGGACGGCCACAGACCGAGGAGCCGGAGATCGAGCGGGACGATTGCCCCGACCAGAAGCGCAATGCCGAGAATGTGGCCCGCGTTGATGAGCGGATAGGCCCAGACTGAGCCCCGCAGCAGGCCCGCAGGCGCTGTTGCTTCTAGCGCTGTCAGCCATGTCCCGATCAATGCCATTGTTTCGGGCAGGGTCACGCCGGAACGGAATCAGGATTGACGGTCCGGGTACAGGTTGTAGTCCTGCCCGTTGATGACCACCCGTTCGGCTTTCACGAGTCGTTCCCCCTCCCGGGCGGAACGGTGGCCGTGGACGGTCATGACCTGTCCGGGCTTCAGCATATCTTTTGTGAGACCGGACCGTTCATTGCGCCACGGCTGACCCACTTCCACAATCCAGTCTTCATCTTCCACGGACATGGTGACTTCGCCGTGGGGATTGCCCAGCCGGACATCGGTGATTCTGCCTGTAATTTCAAATTCTTCATCCGTGGCCCATCCCCATCCGTGGTGGGCAAGGACGGCGGAAGAGAGGCAGGCGACGGACAGCAGGCCAAGGGAAACAGTCAACAATATGGTTTTGTAATGAGAATTCATTATTGGTCCTCCGTGTTGTGGTTGTTCTTCCAACAACGTAAGACCAATAATTGTGGTGTAAAGGGGGAGCAGGTGCAGTGGAGGGAAGACCGGCAGGAACGGCAGAAAGAATGACTGGGGCCATATCTTTCTGCTGATCCGGTTACCTTGAACTGAAAACGCCGGACGTATGTTCCGGTGGCTGCCTCACAGCCGTATCCACCTTCCGCCGGAGCCCTTCCGCCGGGGCGGCGGATACACCTGCATTGGCGGCAAATGCCGACATGGCGATAAAGCAGTAGGCATACAGTTCGGAAATTTCTTCATAGAAGACATGGTATACCATCCAGTCGCTCTTCTCGAACAGCGTACCGATCACCAGAAACAGGCCCGCCAGAATCAGTAACAGTCCCGACCGGGACCGGAGAAACGTCATTCCGGCATGCCAGTAATAGGAAAACCGGAATCCGGCGTAGAGAAGCAGAGCCGCAAAGGCCACGGACAGGATAATATTGCGCCCGGTTCCCGAACCGATCAGAATCAGGAAGTTATGGACAGGAAAGCGTTCTATGTCCAGTTCTCTCAGTGCAAAGCTGCAGGAGAGCAATGCGCAGAACAGAAGAATCAGTTTTACCGGTTTCCGCTGCAGGACAAGCGGTGTCAGAAACAGTACGGAACTGACTGTCAGCAGGAGCGCCTGCATGTTTTCCAGCAGGCCGTTTTCCGCATAAATGGTGCTGTCATGGAGGACAAAAACCGAATGGGCCGACCAGAAGGAGACCAGCAGAAAAGAACCCGGAATGATAAACCACAACGCATTGAACCAGCTTTTCATGAAATTCCACCATCGGACAAACCCGTTTGATCCGGAGAACAGTACCTTCCGGTGAAGCGGGCAGAGAGTGATTGTTATGAAGATACAGCAGGTGATTCGCCTGTACGAAAAAAAAAAGTACCGGCCATAAAAAAATGACCGGACCGATTGACGTCTGGCGATAATTTCCTCTAACAAAAACCTAACATATACTCACTCATATCTGTCGCGGTTCCTGCATGTCAAGAGGAAAGCTCAGTAATAAGGAGAAAGGAGACGCAAAAGAACACTGCAGAATCATCTTGCAAAACGCATACGAATCAACGATAAATGGCGGAATCTGTTTTCAGTCCGGTAACACTGGGGATATTCCCGGCCATACATCCGGGAATGTCAATCCTTCGGAACATAACCCGACGCACCTTTACACTTCAGAGGAGGATTTCCATGAACCGTTGTTTTCTGTTCCTGCTGTCTGCTGTCCTGATTTTTTCCGCCGTACCGGCCCTGTCCGCCACACCCGAAGATACCCTTGTCATGGCCTGGCAGTTCGACGACATCATCACCCTGGACCCCGCCGAAATCTTTGAGTTCTCCGGGGCCGAGTATGCCGCCAACGCCTATGACCGCCTCATCGGATATGATGTGGAAAACGTGGAGGATATTTTCGGGCTGGTCGCCGAAAGCTGGGAGGTCGGAGAAGACGGCAGAACCTACACCTTCAACATCCGCAGGGGAATGAAATTCGCCTCGGGCAATCCCGTCACCGCAGAGGATGCCGCCTTTTCCCTTCAGCGGACCGTCATCCTCGACAAATCCCCCGCCTTCATCCTGACCCAGTTCGGCCTGACACCGGAGAACGTAAAGGAGAAGGTCCGTGCCGTCGATGATTACACCCTCGTTCTGGAAACCGACAAGGCCTATGCCCCGACATTCGTCCTGTACTGCCTCACCTCCACCGTCGCATCGGTGGTGGATAAAAAAGAGGTGCTGAAGCATGAAAAGGACGGCGACCTCGGTCACGCCTGGCTGCGGACCAGCCATGCCGGGTCGGGGCCCTTCGCCCTCAGAACCTGGAAAGCCAGTGAACTGCTGATGCTGGACGCCCATGCGGCATACTGGGACGGCGCGCCCACCATGAAGCGGGTGATTATCCGCCACATTCCTGAACCGGCTTCCCAGCGTCTCCTGCTGGAAAAGGGGGATATCGACATCGCCCGGAACCTGGGGCCCGACCAGATCAGGGGGCTGGAAGGCAACAAAGAGATTAAAATCCACTCCGCGCCCAAAGGCGGCCTTTTCTATCTGGGGCTCAACCAGAAGCACCAGGCCCTGCGCAAGCCCGAGGTCCGGCAGGCGCTCAAGTATCTGGTGGATTACGAGGGGATGGCCGATTCCATCCTCAAAGGGGCGATGGTGGTGCATCAGGCTTTTCTTCCCAAAGGCTTTCTCGGC
>JBEPXL010000255.1:0-5528 GCA_041641935.1 Desulfobacteraceae bacterium
GCTGAAGCCGGTCAGGAACCTCTCCTGGGACGAGCTGATCCGCAAACTAAAAGAGATCGGTCTGCAGGGCCTGGAGGTCTACTATCCGGAGCATTCACCGGGCAGAACCGCACGGCTGACCGCCCTTGCCAAACAGTACGGCCTGCTCATGACCGGAGGAACCGATTTCCACGGAGCCGTCCGGCCGGATATGCCCCTGGGTGGCGGAACCGGTTTCTGTGTACCCTGCACTGCCTATGACAGCCTGCGAAGGGCGCTTGCAAACGGAAGGACAACTGCTGCTGACTGATATGGATCTGACAGGCCTGGAACAACAAATCGGCTACACCTTCAAAAACCGGACCCTTCTCGCCGAAGCATGCCGTCACAGTTCATATGTCAATGAACAGCCCGGAGCCGGTCTCCGGGATAATGAACGGCTCGAATTTCTGGGAGATGCGGTCCTGAACCTGGTGGTGAGCCATCTGCTGATGAATGCCCATCCGGACATTCCCGAAGGCGACCTCTCCCGCATGCGGGCCACCCTGGTCAATGAAAACCGCCTCTCCCGCCTGGCCCGCACCCTGACGCTGGGCAGCTACCTCCAGCTGGGGAAAGGAGAAGCCCAGACCGGAGGCCGCCGGAAAAAATCGATTCTTGCCGACGCCTTTGAAGCACTGGTAGCCGCCATTTACATGGACGGCGGATATGAGGCCGCCTTCCGGTTTCTGCACCACGGTTTTTCCGATCTGGTTTCCACCATCCATACCGACAATTTCGATTACAAGAGTAAACTCCAGGAGCTGGTTCAGGTCCATCAACAGGCGGTTCCGGTCTATACAGTAGTGGATGAGCGCGGGCCGGATCATGACAAAACCTTTACTGTCCGGATCGCGGTGCAGGGGCTGGAGGCGGAAGGGATCGGAAAAAGCAAGAAAATGGCCGAGCAGGATGCTGCCCGGCAGGCTCTTGCCCTCCTGGAAATCACCTGAACACAATGTCCGCTGCAAACAAGTATTTCATTGTCCCCCTCTTTATTCCCCACGCCGGATGCCCCCACCGGTGTGTTTTCTGCAACCAGACCATCATTACTCCCACCCGAACCGAAGTCCTCCCGTCTCCGGACAACATCCGGGAGCAGATCCGCCGGTTTCTCTCCTACAAGGGAGATATCCATACCGGAAGTACCGTGCAAATCTCCTTCTACGGCGGCAACTTTCTGGGTCTTCCGGCCGATGATATCCGGCGGCTTCTTTCAATGGCAGACACCTTTGTCGCATCGGGTGAGGCAGACAGCCTCCGTTTTTCGACCCGCCCCGATACGGTAACACCGGTACATCTCGACCGGCTCCGGGGCTTCCCCGTATCAGTTGTCGAACTGGGTGTCCAGTCCATGAATGACCGTGTTCTTTCCCTTTCCCGCCGCGGCCACTCGGCGGAAGATACGGAAACGGCGGTCCGTCTTCTCCGGGACCAGGGATACACGGTCGGCCTTCAGATGATGGTCGGTCTGCCGGGCGATTCTGCGGAATCCGCTCTGGAAACGGGCCGCCGCATTGCGGCACTTGCCCCTGATTTCGTCCGGATTTATCCGACCCTGGTGATCGAAGGCAGTCCACTGGCCCGCTGGTACAAGGAAGGCCGGTATCAGCCGCTGGGACTGGACCCGTGCGTTCAACTGGTGAAACAGCTCTTCGGCATATTCCGGGATGCCGGCATTCCGGTGGTACGGATGGGCCTGCAGGCATCCGGTGATCTCCAGCCCGGCGTCTCGGTTCTGGCCGGTCCTTATCATCCGGCCTTCGGACATCTGGTCCATGCGGCCCGTTTTCTCGACCGGGCGGTGGCCCGCATCAGAAGGATCGCGCCGGTCCCGCAGCAGGTGGTTCTGTCCGTTCAGCCGCGCAATATCTCCCGGATGCGGGGATTGAAGAACAGAAACATTGAAATTTTAAAGAAAATGTTTCATATTAATACCATATCCGTCCTTCCGGATGAAACCGTTCCGGCGTCCGAGGTCCGGGTGGAAACAGATGCATGATCCGAGATCAGGAATCATTGAAAAACGCGTACAGTAAACGGCGAAACACTGCTCAGGAGGTGAATAATGTCCGAAACCAAATATTATGATCTGGTCATCGTCGGCGGCGGCCCCGGCGGACTCACCGCAGGTATCTATGCCATGCGGGCGGCACTCAAGACGGTTATTGTTGAAATGGCCATCCCCGGCGGTCAGGTGGCGCAGTCGGATGAAGTGGAAAACTATCCCGGTTTTGAGCAGATCAGCGGCTCGGAACTGTCCATGAAGTTTGCCCAGCATGCCCAGTCCTATGGTCTGGAGATCATCAACCGGGAAGTCACCGTTATCGAACCGGGTCTCGATTATCACACGGTACGCCTCTCCAATGACAATGTTCTGAAGTCCCACGCCGTGGTGATCGCCACCGGCGGCAGTCCGCGGAAGCTCGGCATCACCGGTGAGGACAAGTACTACGGCAAAGGTGTCTCCTACTGCGCCGTCTGTGACGGTTTTTTCTACAGGGAAAAGACGGTATTCGTGATCGGGGGCGGCGATACCGCAGCGGAAGAAGCGCTCTATCTGGCCAAGATTGCAAAGAAAGTCTATCTGGTCCACCGGCGGGACCAGCTCCGGGCCGGTATGATTCTTCAGGAGCGGGTCAAAAAAGACTGCAAGATCGAAATCATCTGGAATACCGTCGCAACGGAAATCATGGCCGATGACGCCGGTGTCAACGCCGTCGCCCTGAAAAATGTCGAAACAGGTGAAGAACAGACAATGGAGACCGACGGTGTTTTTATCTTCATCGGCTTTGTACCGAACAACCACCTGGTTCCCGCCAGTATCAAGATGAATGCCGACGGCTATGTGGTCACCGACGACAAATGTGAAACCCAGATTCAGGGGATATTTGTCATTGGTGACCTGCGGGAGAAATATGCCCGGCAGATTGTCGTCTCCGCCGCAGACGGCTGCACGGCGGCCCTGGCTGCGGCCCATCTGATCGAAACCAAGAAGGGAGATCCGGAATACTGTGAACTGCCGCCGGATCTGGCGGAGTAGGGACTTCGCCTTTGCTTTTCTGTCCCCCGTCTCCTGAAAGACAGGGGGCAGAAAATATATATCCGGTATGGCGGCGCGGCCACCTGGAGATTTTCCTCATCATCCTTCTCAAGCAACGCCTGCTTGTTCCTCGACGACATTCTCTGTTTCTCCTCTGCGATAAATGATATGATGGCAGGAATGCCGATCATCCACATCTAACAGCGAGCAGCCAGAGATGAAATATCATCCCGATCCACTGGACACTTCTGAAGTAAAACTCACAGTTCCTGTTCAGGAACTGATCGAAAAAATCGCCAGAAATATCCACGAAGTCTGGGCTTCGAGGCGAATGGCGGAAGGCTGGCAATGGGGTAATGTGCGGGATGACGCGACCAGGCGACATCCCTGCCTGATTCCCTACGATGAACTGCCGGAATCGGAACGTGAATATGATCGGGCGACAGTTACAGAAACCCTCAAGTCTGTCATCGCACTGGGCTTTCACATTGAACCGCCCGCCGCCGTGGAAAAACCGTTTCAGGAGGCAAACCTCAGCCTGATTGCAAAACAGCTGTCCTCTCCGGAACCAGTGCATCTCAATGATCTTCAGAAAATATGGGAAACCCATTCTCCGGAGCAATGGGCGGCATATCCGGAGTTATATCGTTTACTGGCGGAACGAATCATCAGAATCGGTGAACCGCTTCTCGCATACGATGTTCTTTCCAGCGGACTTCAGAATTTTTCCGGAAAAGATCTGAACTTCTCAAATGATGCTCTGTGGATCCGGCTTCGACAGATGCTCGGCCTGTCACTGGCACAAAGTGGTGCAACCGCACGGGCGCAGCACATCCTCCGGGAACTTTACGACCAGGGACTGCGGGATGGAGAAACACTCGGTATCCTTGGACGCACGTACAAAGATCTGGCTATGGGAGAAACCAATCCGGAAACCCGGATTTACTGGCTTGGGAAAGCCTTTGACTGCTATTTTGAAGCCTATGCAGTTTCTCAGAAAAATGAAAATAAAGATGATGCGTATTACACCGGCATCAATGCAGCGACCCTGGCGCTGCTCCGGGGAGACGGATCGCAGGCACGTCGTATCGCCCACCAGGTGCTGACGATCTGCAGGGCCTGCTCCCGTGATATTTCTCCGGAAACAACAATATCCTCTTACTGGCGCGATGCTTCATCCGCCGAGGCATACTTGATTCTCGGCGACATTGAAGCCGCGGTCCATTGTTACAACACCGCCGTACAAAAAGCGCAGAACAATTTCCGCGATATAAGCGCAATGAAGCGACAGGCAGCTTTGATCGCCGATCATGCACATCTTGAGACGGCTCATCTCGAACGTTGTTTTCCCCTGCCTCAGATCGGAATTTTTGTACCGCAGAATGCCGGATCGGGAAATTCCGAAACAGCCATTGACGAGGCAATCATATTTCCGGAAAGACTGAAAAAGCTGAACATCGGTATCGCCTACGTTTCTGTCACCAGTTTCACGGATATCCTCTTTGCCGAAGCTGTACTCAGCCTTCGGGATACGGAACTTCATGTCGTGCTGCCATTTTCCATTGAAGAAATCCGACATTTATTTGAAACGACAAGGGGAAACGATAATCTGCTGCAAAGATTTGAATTCATAATGCAAAAAGCCACCAAACTATATGAACTCAGTTATATCTGCGCCCTTGGAAATGAGCAGAACTATGAATTCAGTACTGCATTCACCACTGGAATGGCAACATTAAGGGGCCGATGGCTGAATACCCATGTCCATTATCTGGATGACCAGTGTCTGAAAAATGCTGAATGCGGGACATCTTTTCATAGGAATGACTGCAGCACCATCCACTATCAGGAGCAGCCTGTCGATTTTCCGGATACCGCCTCACGCCATATTTATGCGATGATGTTTGCGGATGTCAAAAATTACAGCCGCCTTAACGAGAACCAGCTTCTGCTGTTTGCGCATCATTTCATGGATCATACGGCCCGGATGATCCAGCCCTTTTCTCAGAGTCTGATCTTCAAACGCACAACCGGAGACGGTTTCTTCTTTGTCTTCAATAATCTCTCGGATGCCCTGGATTTTGCCCTTGTCTTCAGAAAACATGTAACTGAAATGAACTGGCCGGACTTCGGTTTGCCGGATTCTCTCACTGTCCGAATATCGCTGGATGCCGGACCCATTTTTTCATATCATGACAAGGTGGCTGACAGCACCGATGTCTGTGGAAAATACGTCATACGGGCCGCCCGCATGGAACCGATAACCCCACCTGGTGAAATCTATGCCAGCGAATCATTTGCAGCCCTTGCCGCTTCCCGTGGCGTGGATCAGGCCGAATTCGCCTATGCGGGGCGGATACGGCTGCCAAAAGATTTCGGTATCATTCCTGTCTATCATGTGCGTCCCCTGAACTCCTGACCCCAATCTGAACAGCTTATGACCTGGACAGCATTCATATCCAGTACG
>JBEPXL010000256.1:0-5526 GCA_041641935.1 Desulfobacteraceae bacterium
ATGGCCGTGAATTACCAAAACAAACTTCACGTCGGTTTTTGACAGATCAAGCGTCTTGAAAGCATCGGGCAGTTCTGTTTCGGCTTGCGGATGTCTTTGCAGACAAGATGCCCATCCCAGTGAAAAGGCATTGACCAGCTTTTCCCGAATCTCGGCGATGAAGTCGTCGAAATTCGGTTGTGTTTCCGGTCGAGGGGTGCTGGATTTGGCCTCTACAACCCAAAGGACAGGTTGATTTGCCTCATCGGTACGCAGCAAAAGAAACTCTGCGATCTGGACGTTTTCCTGAACCGCCGCATAGCACTTGCTTTTCTCAATATAAAAACATCGGTCTTCCGGATACGGACCGAATGTCATTCCGGATTCCATAATGGGCTGTGCGGTCATTTGAGCGTTAACCCCACTTCTTCCTTGTAAAGTCGAATCGATTCGTCGATAATCTTGTTTTCCGGCATCCCGTCCTTGAGATTCGAGGGTTTCCAATGGCTGTCATACGCTGAGCTGACAGGAATGGAAAGATTCTGCTTTTGAGCAATCAAAAACAGCTTCTTCACTACGAAATAGGAATGGCTGGCGAGAAAGAACTGGATGCCGCGCTCGGCAAGACCCGCCACGATATCCAGCAGTTTGGAAACTGCGACGGGGTGCAGAGCGGATTCCGGTTCATCGAAAAACACAATCGAACTGGTGTCGAGATACCGATTTTCAAGCAGCGTATCGAGTATAGCTATCTTTTTTATGCCTTCCGCTGTCACTCCGATGGGAAACTTCTGGTTTCCCTTTTTGAATTGCCAGCGGCGGGATGCCTCATCGTATTCAACCCGGCCCCCCAGAATATCCTCCAGGCGCTGGCGCGACTTAACGAATTCCGCAGGGTTTTTGCCCATCCCGGATGACTGGCGCAGCGCTCTGGCGAGATCAAGGTAGGTGTCGTCAAAACCGAACACTTTGTCCTGTTCGCGGGACTTGAGAATGATTTGGTGCAGGGACAGGACTTCCTTCGCCGGCAGGAAAATGGAATTGCTTGATCTCGGCTGGACATGATTTTCCAGCGAGGATATCTGCTTAGTCGTATCCTTTCCGAAGCTGTAAACGAAATTTCGTTGATCAAACTGCACAGTACAGGACAAAGCCCCGTCCGCCCCCTTGGACACCAGATCACCGATCTTGTCCGGCTGAAAGGTCCAGTAGAGCTTCTCGGCGAGAATCTCCGCCGCCGTTCGCTGATCATTACCGCGCTTGTATTCCTCCAATGTCCGCATGGCGCTGTAGAGGGCTTTCAGCAGGAAAGTCTTTCCTGTGCCGTTGCCGCCGATTATCAGGTTGATCGGGCCAAGGTTTCGCCAATCCAGTTTATCAATGGGACCAAAATTTTTCAGTACGATTTTATTCAGCATGGCTGGCCTCCCGTGTGGCGCGTTTTTCGGCCAGGGTCAGGTGGTGGTCGTTGATGCGGTCGCCTTTAAAGACGTGATACCAGGGGGCGGATTGCACATCCCTGCCTCGGTCCTTGTTCCATTTGATGTTGGGTTTGTCGCGCAGGACGCCTGCGCCCTTTTTCTTTATATCGCCGACTGTCATGAAGGGGCGGATATTGAGGCGCACGCCGTCGTTGAGGTCGGGGTTCCAGAAATGCAGAAGGGCCCGGAAGAGTACTTTTGTGCGATCAAGAGAGTAAAGATCAACGAGATGTCGATAGGTGAGAACACGGGTCTTTCCAGAGCGCTTACCCAGGCAGTTTTCGTCATCTATTGCCTGCAGGTAATCGCTCTTATCAGCTTCCGGACGATCGACATAGAGCAGCAAGGCGCCCAGATCCTCAAGCATCATGGTACGAGAAAAATGTGCGCCGCCGCGTTCGAAGCTGAACCCGAACCGGGCTAAATGATCATTCTTTTCCGTCATGCTCACCACTGGTATCATTGGCTCCGCCTTTTCACACCACCACCCGCACATCCCGCACCTGATTCCGCCCCGCCCGCTTGGCATCATACAGCGCCCGGTCACTGGCCCTGGCCAGATCGGCAGGAGACGCATCCGGACCGGGAAAAGCAGTGGCAACCCCCAGGGAAATCGTCAGATACACATCGGTCGGCGCGGACTCGTGGGGAATCCGAAGAGCGGCGATTGCCTCGCGCATGTTTTCGGCTACGGCAACAGCCCCTTCCGCCTCTGTCCGGGGAAGAACGGCGACAAATTCCTCCCCGCCGTAGCGGGCCACCAGATCCGACGGCCGGCAGACCGTTGCAGCGAGTGTTCCGGCCACCAGTTTCAGGCATTCATCCCCGGTGGCATGGCCGTAGGTATCGTTATACGCCTTGAAATGGTCAATATCGATCAGAATCAGGGAAAGGAATTTCCCCTCCCGCAGACATCGTTTCCATTCCCTGTCGATCACCTCGTCATACCGGCGGCGGTTGGCGATTCCGGTCAGCCCGTCCAGGGAGGAGAGGTTCTCCAGCAGATCCCGGTGGCGCTTGAGTTCCAGATGGGTCCGCACCCGGGCCTTGACGATGGCCATGCTGAAGGGCTTGGTGATATAATCCACCGCGCCGATTTCCAGCCCCCTTGTTTCGTCCTCCACCTCGCTCATGGCGGTGATGAAGATCACCGGAATATGCTTTGTCCGGGCATCCTCCTTCAGGCGGCGGCAGACCTCATAGCCGTCGAGTCCTTCCATCATAATGTCCAGCAGAATCAGATCCACCGGCAGATCGCCCTGTGCCACCCTGAATCCCTCCTCGCCGCTGAGGGCGAAGGAGATGTGGTACAGCGACTGCAGTTCACCGGCCAGCAGTTTAATGTTGGCCCGCTCATCATCGATAATCAGGATTCTCTGTTTCACAGGCGGTTCAGTCATTTCCGGCAGAATCGAGAGACAGGTTCAGTACGTCGGCCAGTTTTTTCAATACGCCAATGCCGCCCGGGAAGTCAAGGTCGGTCACATGCCCCGCCAGCTCACTCATGAGATCGTGTACATCCGGCCCCCGCAGTCGCCGCTGCAGGCGCTCAAAGGCTTCTTCCGCCGAGAAATCATTCTGCTCCATCCGCCGGGCCAGTTCCGCCATTATCGGGGCGATCTCCGCCATATCCGGGGGGGATTCCGCTTTTTCCGGAACCGCCGGCTCTTCTCCTGCCGCCGTATCCATATCCCGGAGCAGGCGTGCCCCCGCCAGTACCTGCTCCATGGCGGTTTCAAAAGCGGGCAGCAGCGCCGCTGCGGCTTCCGTATCCCCGCTCCGGAGGACAGTTTCCAGTTTCAGGGCGGCAGCGTAGAGTGCCGTGGCGGAGAAATTTCCGGCCACGCCTTTGATATTGTGAATCAGCCGGAGCGCCGAATCCGAATGCCCCACTTCGAGTGCCGTCCAGATATCATCCGCGGTTCCGGAATGCCGGATGTCAAACTCCAGGAGCAGCTTTTTGAAGAGGCTTTTCCGCTGAATCCGCTGCAGGGCGGCATTCAGATCGATACCCGGCAGGCAGACCGGAAATTCGGGCTCGTCCGCCGGATCATCCAGTGTGATACAGGGTATTTCACAGAAACGGGACGGCGTGATCCACCGGGCCAGTACCGCAAAAAGCCGTTCGGACTGAATGGGTTTGGTGACATAATCATTCATCCCGGCCTCGATGCATTTTTCCATGTCCCCCTTCAGGGCATGGGCAGTCATGGCAATGATCGGCAGATGCCGGTACCGGGGTTCCCCCCGGATGATCCGGGTGGCTTCAAATCCGTCCATCTCCGGCATCTGGATGTCCATCAGGAGGCCGTCATAGGTGGTGGACTGAATCGCCCGGAGGGCTTCCAGGCCGTTGTCGGCGGTATCCACGATCACCCCCGCGCTCTGGAGCAGTTCCGTGGTGACCTGCTGGTTGATGAGATTGTCTTCCACCAGCAGCAGGCGGCTCCCCTGTATGGTTTTGATCTGTTCCGACGGATCAGCCTTTTTCCCCGCTTTCCGGCGGCTGGTCATTCCCTCAGCCGGGCCGAAGATATCCAGGATGGTGTCGTAGAGCAGCGACGGTTTGACCGGTTTGATCAGGAAGGCGTCCGCCGCGGCCTCCCCGGCCTGATGCCGGACCGCCTCCCGTCCGAAGGCGGTCATGATAATCACCGGAACACGGCAGACCGCTTCGGTCCGCCGGATGCGTTCCAGGGTGGTGATTCCGTCCATGCCGGGCATGCGCCAGTCCATCAGGACCAGGTCAAAGGGATCGTTTCCGGCGGCGGCGGTCAGTTCCCGCAGGGCATCCTCACCGGACCCGCAGGAGAATGCCCGGGCGGGAAAAGACGTCAGCATCTCCGTATACACCTGCCGGGAGGTTTCGTTGTTGTCCACCACCAGCACCTTCAGTTCCCGGAGCCATTCCGCCACCGGCTGGGCCGTTTCCCCTGTTTCCATGGGGACGGGCACCCCCAGTTCAACCGTAAAATGGAAGGTGCTTCCCTTTCCCGGTTCACTCTCCACCCCGATTTCTCCGTCCATCAGTTCCACAAGCTGTTTGCAGATGGCCAGCCCCAGCCCGGTTCCGCCGTACCGCCGGGTGGTGGAACTGTCAGCCTGGCAGAAGGAGGAAAACAGGTTCGGCAGGATCTCGGGATCGATACCGATACCCGAATCGGAAATCCCGAACCGGAGGCGCACCCGGTCACCGTTCCGGGTGATCCGGAAAACCCGGATCACGACATCTCCCCGGTCCGTGAATTTCATGGCATTGCTGGTCAGATTGATCAGCACCTGACTCAACCGCAGGGCGTCCCCCACCAGATTGTCGGGTACATCATCGGCCACGGCGATGATCAGTTCGATTCCTTTCTCGGACACCCGGCCCGCCAGCAGATCGGTCAGATGGCCCAGGATTTCCGACAGCCGGAAGTCGGCATGTTCCAGTTCAAGCCGCCCTGCCTCGATCTTGGAAAAATCGAGAATATCGTTAATGATTCCCAGAAGGGAATCGGCCGAAATCCTGATCTTGTCGAGATAATCCTGCTGCCGGGGCGTCAGTTCCGTCTTGAGGGCCAGTTCCGTCAGGCCGATGACGGCATTCATGGGGGTCCGGATTTCATGGCTCATATTGGCCAGAAAATCACTTTTGGCCCGTGTGGCGGCTTCGGCTGCTTCCTTGGCGATTTTGAGTTCCTCGGAGCGCTTCCGCTGGGTAATGTCCTCCAGAATCCCCTCATAATAACAGGGAGACCCGTTTTCGTCCCGCACCAGACGGCCGTTCAGGCTGATGTGGATGATCTGCCCGTCCTTCCGGTAGAAAGGGGTTTCAAAGTTCCGCACATACCCCTCCTGCATCATGGCGCGGCGGAGATCATCCCGCCGTTCGGGATGGACATAGAACTGTTCCCGGATATTGGTCACCACCCGGATCATCTCCGCTTCGGAGTCATACCCCATGATCCGCACCATTGCCGGATTGGCGGTGATCAGCCGTCCGTCCGGGGTGGTCTGGAAGATGCCCTCGGTGGCGTTTTCAAAGATGCCCCGGAATTTTTTCTCCGATGCCCGCAGGGCTTCC
>JBEPXL010000257.1:0-5522 GCA_041641935.1 Desulfobacteraceae bacterium
GTATGACAAGGGCGACTCTTGATACCGGAAGAGCAACCCGGTTCATTACAAAGGGGCTTCCGGACAGCGTAGCGCGACGGTGCAACTGATCGGAACTGACAGGAATGATAACCCGGAGGTGTTGACAATTATGCTACCCGTAATGGGCATCAATCTGGTACTGGTACTGGCTTTTTTCACTTTCGTCTGGTTTCTCAGCGTCATAAAGGAGAATGCCGGTATTGTGGATATATTCTGGGGGCTCGGCTTTGTGCTGGTCGCGTGGGTGTCCGCCTTTACGGGCGACGGCTGGATCGGACGGAAGGCGCTGGTGACCCTTCTGACCACCGTGTGGGGACTGCGTCTCTCCCTCCACCTTTTCCTCCGGAACTGGAACAGCGAAGAAGATTTCCGGTATCGCAGGTTTCGTGAAAACGCCGGTGACCGGTTCTGGATCACCATCCTTTTCAATATTTTCCTGCTGCAGGCCGTTCTTCTATGGATCATCGCGTTCCCGATCCTCTATGTCGCCACCGCACCGGCACCGGATCAGATTCGCTGGACCGATGTGGCAGGTGTTCTGCTGTGGCTGACCGGATTTATTTTTGAAGTGGTGGGGGATCTTCAGCTCAAGTCGTTTTTGTCGGACCCGGAAAACCGGGGCAGGGTGATGAAATACGGCCTCTGGCGCTACACCCGTCATCCCAATTATTTCGGGGAAAGCCTCATCTGGTGGGGCATTTTCCTGATTGCCCTGTCAACACCCGCCGGGTATGTCACGATCATCGGGCCGATTCTGATCACCTTCCTTCTGCTCCGGGTTTCCGGTGTCACCATGCTTGAAGAAGGATTGAAACACCGCCGGGAAGGCTATGAGGAATACGTCCGGAATACCAGTGCCTTTATTCCCTGGTTTCCGAAGAAGAAATAGAAGGGACCGCCTCAGTTCTCCAGAAGGGCTTGGTGAAGATCATCTGGACATCGCCGATATACCGTTCCATGAAACTGCCCTCGCAGTAGCAGAGGTAGAATTCCCACATGCGGACAAAGGTTTCGGAATAACCGAGATTCCGGATATGATCGAGGTTTTCAAAGAAACGCTCCCGCCATTTCCGCAGGGTACGGGAATAATGGGGCGTTATATCTTCGAGATGATGCAGCCGCAGATCGGTCCTGCGGGCTACGGCGTCACAGATGACCGCCACGGAGGGAATGCAGCTTCCGGGAAAGATATAGCGCTTGATAAAGTCGGGTGCTTTCAACTGTTCCCGGTACCGGTCATCCCGGATAATGATCGCCTGGAGCGCCATGATGCCGTCTTTCCGCAGCCGTTCACTGCAGATCCGGAAAAAGGTATCATAGAAATGGTGTCCCACTGCTTCGATCATTTCAATGGAGACGAGTTTGTCATAGGTTCCTTTCAGATCCCGGTAGTCGGAAAAGATGACCCGGACCCGGTCCGAAAGACCGGCCTGTTCAATCCGTCGCCGGGCAAACCGGTACTGCTCTTCCGAGATGGTAGTGGTCGTCACCCGGCAGCCGTATCGACCTGCCGCATGAATGGCAAATCCGCCCCAGCCGGTTCCGATTTCCAGCACATGGTCTTCCGGCGAAAGCTGCAGCCGGCGGCAGATGCGGTCATACTTGGCCAGGGACGCCGAGGCTAACGAGGCATCCGGTGATTTGAAAATACCGCAGGAATAGGTCATGGTTTCATCCAGAAAGAGCCGGTAGAAATCATTCCCCAGATCGTAATGGGCTGCGATATTCAACCGGCTGCCCTGGTGTGTATTCCGCTGAAACCAGTGATAGAGCCGCTGTACCGGAACACTCAGGCTGGCCCATCCCTTTTCCATCCCGGCCATTACGGATTCATTGCGCACCAGAATCCGGATGACATCGGTCAGATGGTCTGTGGCCCAGAGGCCGGTCATGTATCCTTCTCCGGCACCGATGGAACCGCCCAGGAGAATCCGGAGATAAGTGAGGGGATGATGTACCGTGACCGTCGCCGCAACCGGAAACCGGCCGGTGTCTCCGAAGCTCCGGCGGTTTGTTCCTTCAACGATGGTAAGCTGACCGCAGCGAAGCTGTGCCATCTGGTTCAGCAGCATCCTGCGGGCGATTCCGTAAAAGAATCCGGCCCGGGAAGCCACGCGGAACTGTCGTTCGGAGGGAATGATCGAGCCGCCGGATTTGATCATGTCTCTGCCTTTGCAATGGTTTTGGATGGATGCGGGTAAAACGGCGCCCGTTTCCACCAGAGGCGGAGCGCCTGCCAGTAGATCATCAGAATGACCTTGGCCGTCATGGGCGGCCATGAAAACAGTGCCCGTCCCAGAGCCGGACGTGTGATTTCCCGCCGTTTCAGGGAAAGGCTGGCGTCAAACAGCCGTTTTCCGTTTTCGTGATTGATCATATGGACACCGAGCCGCTCACCGGGAACCCGGAACCGCCAGTCGTACCGGATATTCATATCCATGAACGGCGATACATGGAAGCCCTTGGAAAACCGGAAACGCCCCCAGCCGGGCAGGGGATGTTCACTTTCGGAAAGCGGAAACACATAGCAGTGGGTTTCCAGCCAGGGGGTATTGCTGATCTCGGCCACAATGGTCTCCACCCGGGTTCCGGACGGGTCATAGCAGTAGTAGAAGCTGACCGGGTTGAAGCCGATGCCGAAATACCGCAGATGGGTCAGCAGACGGATGGGGCCGTTCGGCATTTCCCCGGTGCGGTTCCAGACCAGAGATCGGATGGCCATATCCAGCGGCGTCTGCGGATCACCGGCATGATCCCTGCGGCGAAAGGTGGCGAGATTGAACCGCTCCGCCGACCATAATGGATGCAGACGGAAGACCTGATCCAGTTCGTCCAGATCGAGATATACCAGGAAGAGCCTGTACCGGAAGGCGTTTTCCACAGGACGGAACCGCCGGTGGCGGATGGTTCCTTCGTAGAGGCAGCTATGCATCATCAAGAGTCTTTCCGAACTGCCCGCAGACGGCCAGCGCGCTGTTGACGCCGTCTTCATGGAATCCGTATCCCCAGTAGGCCCCGCAGTACCAGGTCCGGTTGACGCCGCTGATCTCCGCCCGCTGCTTCCGGGCCGCCATACCCAGGGGGGTATAGACCGGATGGTGGTAGACGAACTGTCCCAGCACCTGTCCGGGATCGATGTCGGCATTCTGGTTGAGACTGACACAGAAGGTCTTTGCCGCGTCCAGCCCCTGGAGCAGGTTCATGTTGTAGGTTACCTGGACCCGTTCCACATCGGTTACCGGAATCCGGTAGTTCCAGCTCGCCCAGGCGGCCCGCCGCCGGGGCAGTATGGCGGTGTCGGTGTGGAGGAGCACCTGATTTTCCTGATAGGGAATGCTGCCGAGAATCCGGCGTTCCGGAGGGGACGGGTCGGCCAGCATGGCAAGGGCCTGATCACTGTGGGCGGCGATGATGACGCCGTCGAAAGCCTCCGGCGCTTCCCCCCGCACTGTCACGTCCACACGGTCCGGATAACGCTTTACCGAAGCCACCGGCGCGTTTCCCCGGATTCGGTCCCGGAAGGAGCGTGTCAATGGATCGATGTAACACCGGGAACCGCCCCGGATCACATACCACCGGGGCTGATCCGTCACGTTGAGGAACCCGTGATTCTCGAAAAACCGGATAAAGTACCGGGCCGGAAAGAGACGGAAACCACCGGGATCCGCCGACCAGACCGAGGCTCCCATGGGCAGGATAAAGTGGCGGACAAAACCATCCGAGAAACGGTTTCCTGTCAGATATTCTCCCAGAGTGAGCGCATCGGTTTCATCCAGAAGCAGGTCCCGGTATTTCATGCGAAAACGGAAAATATCCAGGAGCATCCGGTAAAACGGGAGGGACAGGATGTTACGCCGCTGGGCAAACAGGGAATTGGGTGTGCTGGGCGAGTATTCCAGGCCGGTTCGTTCGCATTTGACACTGAAACTCATGCGGGAAGGCTTGCGGGGAACGCCCAGACGTTCCATCAGCCGGATGAAATTCGGGTAGGTCTTTTCATTGAAGACAATGAAACCGGTATCGACGGCATGGGTTCGATGCCCGTCGGATACCGCCACGGTGCGGGTATGACCGCCGAGGTAATCATTGGCTTCAAAGACGGTGATGTCATGGTCCCGGTGCAGCAGGTAAGCGGAAACCAGGCCGGAAATTCCCGCACCGATGACGGCAAGTCTCATCGAAAGATCCTTTCCGCCGTCCGGTTCATTTTACACCGGGGGCTTCTCCACCGGTTTCTCCGGATGCAGCCGACGATCCGGAACCGGACGGAGATCATGAACGATGCCAAGACGGGACATCGCCACCAGCAGGTAGTAGGTCATATCAATTTCCCACCAGAAGAATCCCTGGCGTGCCGTAACGGCATAATGGTGGTGGTTGTTGTGCCACCCTTCCCCCAGGGTAAGCAGGGCGAGGAAAAAATTGTTGCGGCTGGTATCGGGGGTGTCATAGCGCCGGGTTCCGTACATGTGGTCCAGCGAATTGATGGTGGCCGTGGCATGATACAGAAAAACGGTGGAGACAAAAAATCCCCAGACCAGCATCTGCGGTCCTGTTGTTCCGAGACCCGGGGCGATGGCTTCCAGGAGTTCACCGATGCCATAGAGGGATATGGCCAGAAGAAGGGGAATCACAGTATCGAAGCGGTTGATCCAGTTCAGTTCCGGAAATGCCGCCCATTCCCGTACATACTTCATCCGGGTGGGGAAATTGGCCGAAGAGGTAATCCAGCCGATATGGCTCCAGAAAAACCCGTGGCGGACCGGGGAATGAATATCGTTTTCCGTGTCGGCAAACCGGTGGTGGTGCCGGTGATGGGCCGCCCACCAGAGGGGACCGCGCTGGACGGAACTGTTGCCGGCCACGGCAAAGACAAACTGCCAGAACCGGCTGGTCCGGAAGGATTTGTGGGAAAAGTAGCGATGATAAAAACCGGTAATGGCAAACATCCGGATCAGATACAGGGCGATGGCCGTCCCGACGGCGACCGGACTCCAGCCGACAAGGAACAGCCCCAGGCAGCCGATGTGCAGGGCGATAAACGGCAGAATCCGGACCCATTCCACCTGTCTGGTATCGATATTTGAGGGGTCGTCAGGATTTGCTTCATCGATTCCGGCATAGGAATCGAACCACTGCAGAAGAGTCGTGAACATCCGGGAAAACCGGTATGGGGGTTTCAACTGTTTCATAGGAGGCTATACTGCCATAACTGCGGGAGAGATTTCAAGCAGTATTCCACAGAGAGGTTCTCATGCACGGCGGCGGCATCTTCCGCTCAGGCGGGAAGCGGTCAGATCAAAAAAACCGTTGCAAGAAATCATCAATCGGTTCATATTGAGAGATCAACAATGATTCTTTTCGTATGGTAAGGAGAACGGATGTCTGAAAAAGTGAAAAAGGATGTTGCACAGTCGTTTGCCAATGCCTCTGTTGCGGCGGAGCAGCACCGCCTGTATGCCATCCGGGCGGAACAGGAAGGAAAAGAGACGCTGGCCTGT
>JBEPXL010000258.1:0-5511 GCA_041641935.1 Desulfobacteraceae bacterium
CCTTGCTGAACCGAACACCGCCTGTATCCGGTTCACCGATTCATGGAAATCGGTCTGCTGCAGAACATAATGGAGCGCAAAGAGCCCTGTTGCGCCCACAGCCAGTGTCAGGAACAGAATCAGCGCGTAACCGATGGCGGTCTGTTTGCCGATGGTCAGTCTCGATATCATACGCCTTCTCCTTTACATCTTTGGCGATCCGTGTCATAAAAAATGCTCATCTGACGGAGACTGTATGCCAACATACTTCTAACATTTCAGATGTGTACAATGTTTTCCATGAAAAATCAGGAAAATATTACCGGAGTCTGCGACGCAGTCCGCTCCGGTGCTGCTGATTACGATGACCATCCCCTGAAGCAGTCATGTCCACAGAAACGGACATCGATGAAGCAACCACAGGAACTTCCAACAAAGGAGAGACACTATGACAAATTTTCTGACCCGGCGGTGCAGACAGGCGGGAATTCCCCTTTTATCTCTTGTGCTGGTATGCCTGATGATCCTTCCGGTGATGGCTGAATCCTACAAAAAAGAGTACAAAATGACGGTCAACGTCGGCCCCAATTTCTACTGGGGAATGGGGGCGACCAAATTTGCGGAACTGGTCAAAGAGAAAACCGACGGACAGATCAACATCAAACCCTATTTCGGGAGTGCGCTGCTCAAGGGCGCCCAGCTCAAATCGCCCCAGATGGTCGCCGGCGGTATCATTGACTGCGCCTACGAATCCACCATCAATGCCGCGCCGGTGATCCCGGAGATGAACATTTTTTCCCTGCCGTTTTTTATCAACACCTTTGATAATCTGGACAAGCTCGAAGAAGGTGAAACCGGCAAGGCCATCTTTGCGGCAATGGACCGGAAGGGCCTGGTCGGGCTGGCCTGGGCCGAAAACGGGTTCCGGCAGATCACCAACAGCGTCCGGGAAATCAAAGGCCCCGAAGACATGAAAGGAATGCGGGTGCGGGTGGTGGGAAGCCCGATTTTTATCGACATTTTCCGCCAGCTGGGAGCCGATCCGGTCAACATGAACTGGGGCGACGCCCAGACCGCCTTTCAGCAGGGCGTGGTGGACGGACAGGAAAATCCGGTCGGCGTTTTGATTCCCGTGCAGATCTGGCAGTATCACAAGTACGCGACCATGTGGAATTATCTGGTGGACCCGGTCATCGTCTACTGGGGCAAGCGGGAGTGGAACAAGTTTCCGCCGGATATTCAGAAGGCGATCCGGGAGGCGGCGCAGGAATCGGCCCGGTATGAAAAAGCCCTCTGCCGTGCCGGACTGGAAGACGGAAAAGCGCTCCGGATTCTGAAGGAGGAATTCAATCATACAATGGAAGTGCCCGATCCCCTCCAGCACATGCGGGACAAGGGCATGACCGTTACCTTCCTCTCCGGGGAAGCCCGGAAAGCATTCGAAGAGGCGACCCGTCCCGTCTACGATGAATGGATTCCGAAAATCGGAAAGGATCTCTACGAAACCGCCAAAGCCGATATGGGCAGGTAATCATCAGTACGCACTGAAAAGCCTCCGGTGATCCGTCACCGGGGGCTTTTGTGCATGGATCTACGGAGGTATCATGTCTCAGCCGGAGCCGCGCATTCGGATCGACTACTGGATTGCCGCCATACTCCTCTTCGTCATGGCGCTCATCGCCTTTATCAACATCCTCAGCCGGTACCTTTTTCATTTCTCCTTTGCTGCAACCGAAGAGATTACCATCAACCTCTTTGTCTGGATGACCGTCGTCGGGACCGGTATCGCCTTTGAGCGGGGCGGACAGCTCGGCATGGTTACCTTTTACAATCTCTTCCCGCCGAAATTCCGGAAAGTGTCGGTGATTATCAGTGCTGTCCTGAGCGCCCTTCTTTTTGTGCTGGTCGATTACTACATGATCCGGGCCATTCATGATGAAATCACGATCTTTCAGGCCACTTCCGGTGCGCTGGACATACCGGTCTGGATCTATTATGCGGGTGTGCCGGTTCTCTCCCTCTTCATTTTCCGGGGCATCTGGCGGAATGCCGTCTCCCGGCTGAAGATGGAAGCGGAAGAAAAGGCGGGTGAATGATGGAAATTCTTCTGATCGCTTCCATCTTTATCGCCCTGATGATCCTGGGGCTGCCCATCGGAACGGCCCTGGGAATCGCCGCTGTCGCCACCATCTACTACTTTGAGCTCGGTATCGGAATGCTCGGCCTCAACTTCTCTTCCGGTATCGCCTCCTTTCCCCTGCTGGCCATTCCATTTTTTGTCCTCGCCGGGGTGATCCTCCAGAGAGCCGGTCTTGCCGCCACAATCGCCCATTTTTTCGAACTGCTGGTGGGCCGTGCCGTAGGCGGACTGGGGACGGTCGCCGTCTGCACCTGCATGTTCTGGGGCGCCCTTTCCGGTTCCGGACCGGCCACCACTGCGGCTGTGGGGCTGATTCTGCTGGCTCCCATGATCCGGCACGGGTATGACCGGAGCTTTTCCGGTGCGCTGATCGCAAATTCTGCGGATTTGTCCATCATTATTCCGCCGAGCATCGCCTTTATCATCTACGGCAACATCACGAGCGTTTCCGTGAGTGCCCTCTTTCTGGCCGGGATTGTTCCGGGTGTTCTGACCGGCGCGGGCACAATCCTGGTCGCCTACCTCATCTCCCGGAAACGGGGATACCGGGGACTTGCCGAGCGGGCCGGGGGAAAGGATATCCTTATCGCGCTCAAGGAGTCCATCTGGGCGATTCTGTCTCCGGTGATCATTCTGGGTGGTATTTACGCGGGCATCTTCACCCCGACCGAGGCGGCGGTTGTGGCGGTGTTCTACAGCCTGTTCGTGGCCGTCTTTATCTACCGCTCGCTTTCATGGCGGGATTTTGTCATGGTGCTGGTGGATGCCAGTGTCACCAGTTCGGTGATCATGTTCATCGTCGCCTTCGCCGGCATTTTCACCTGGGCCGCTTCCGTCATCGGCGTGGTGGACCGGGCTGCCGGTTTTATCGTGAGCATCTCCCCCAACGCCGCTGTGATGATCATTCTGGTCAACCTGCTTCTGCTGGCGCTGGGCATGATTCTGGATGCCATCTCCATCTCCTATCTGATCATGCCGATTCTGATTCCGGTACTGGCCGCATTCCAGATCGATCCCCTCTGGTACGGTGTCATCTTCATCTCGGCGCTGGCCATCGGACAGGCCACACCGCCGGTCGGCGTAAATCTCTTTACCGCCGCCAACCTGATCAAAGGCAACATTGACGACGTCGCCAGACAGGCGATCCCCTTTGTGATCATGGACGCTGTCATACTGGTTATTCTGTCACTCTTTCCGGCGCTGTCGCTGTATCTGCCGGTCAAGGCAGGGTTGTATGTGCCGTGAACATTTTTTGGAAATATGATAAAAATACGGCAGGCGATTCTATTTTTCTTGACTTTTTCTTTTTATCATGCTTTTCAGTCAGTACATTACAAATAGTTGTACGAATGGGCAAAACTACCGAAAGGTTGTGACGCAAAGCTACGGGTCTACTGTCTGTCAACAATGATCGCCGGGCTGCAGAACAATGTCGATTTTGAAAAAAGCCTTTGAGTAGAGATGCTCAAAGGCTTTTTTTCTTTATGTTATAGCTTTACACATGAAGTATCCATGCTGATGAAGATTGCGCAGAACAGATATGCTTCCTCTATAACAATTATGAATCCTTTTTGGAAGAAAGGAGTGCTGAACGTGCAGGATGCAATGATATAATTCAGGAAAACTGCAACAAAAAAGGAGACCCCATGAAATTTAAAATTAAACCTTTTGATTTTTATCTTTTTTTTGCCACAGTCTTTCTCATTTTTCTTTCCTTTTCTGTTTTTCCTGTATATGCAGAATCAACACATTTTCCGGAGCCGAATCCACCAACAGACGAAAGGGAACCGGCAGGACCACCTCTGATTTATCCGACTCCCCGCACAACTGCCCCCACCACAGAATGGACCTATCATAAAACTTCCGACAATGCACATCCTGACGCCAATGAACAACAGCGGATGTGGCTAATGAACCGGGCCAGAGCCAATCCCACTGAGGAAGGAATCTGGCTGGCGAATCTGGATGATCCAGATGTGAAATCCGCAATTATATTTAATAATGTAGACCTGGATTTGCTTCAGACCGAATTTGCAGGTATAGCACCCGAACCTCCGGCGGCATTTGATGTGCGACTGTATAACGCGGCCAAAGCTCATTCAGAGGATATGATCGCAAGAGATGCACAGGATCATGACAATCAGTTCGACCGCGTCATCAGCGCAGGATTTGATTACACCAGTCTGGGCGGTAATGTTTTTTCCAAAGCAGTTAACGGTGTGCACGCTCATGCGGCTTTCAATATCGACTGGGGAGGTGATGACGGAACGGGAATGCAGACGGGAAGAGGACATCGTGTCAATTTAATGTCCATTGAAAGAGATTATGTCAATGTTGGTATAGCAATGGTACCTGAATCCGATGAAAGCACCTGGGTTGGTCCTCTGGTTGCCACCGGTAACTTTGCAAAAGCCGATACCTCTACTGCAGATCATTTCAACCGGTTCATTGTGGGGACCGTCTGGGAGGATTTAAACTGCAATGATATGTATGATGTCGGTGAAGGAATTTCCAATGTGACGGTAATGCCGGATCATGGAACTTACTATGCCGTAACATGTGACAGTGGGGGCTATTCGATTCCGATTCTTTCGTCCGGAACCTATCAGGTGACTTTTTCCGGAGGGGGGATAACGGGTAATACTGTAAAATCTGTTGATGTTGATCAGGAAAGTGTATTGCTGGATTTCATTCAGGTAGACAGTGTTCCCGATTCTGAAATTATGGTCACTGCAGAGGATTTATGCGTAGGCTCCACAGTTTTTGCAGATAACTCCTATCCATGTGCAACAAGCTGGAACTGGTCGTTTCCATCAGGAAGTCCGTCAACTTCTGGTGGAAGTGATCCATCTGTTACCTACGCCTCACCGGGAAGCTATACCGCAACGCTGACAGCATCCAATGCGCTGGGGCAGGGGACTATTGCGACGAAAACAATCAATGTCTATGACTCTCCGGCGTCCGTCTGTTCCGTACAGACACAGAATCTGAACAATAATACCGGGATGGGGATTCGCAGTGTTCTTTTCAGCGATATTAGTCATCAGTCATATAGTTCCGTTCAGGATGGAGGATACCAGGATTTGAGCTGTACCAACACCACCGCCTTGATGACGGGAACAGAATATTCGATTTCTGTTGAGGTGGGGGACATCAATGCGGAATTTATTGAAGTGTTTATTGATTACAATAATAATAATGCATTTGATGAATCTGAAAGAGTCTTTTCCTCCAGCAATGCAAAAGGGGTTCATTCCGGTATGATCACAACGCCCCAGGCGCCTGTCATGGATACGCTGCTGCGGATGCGGGTCATGAGTGATTTAAATACAATGGCAACAGCCTGTTCAGCACCGGAATATGGTCAGGCCGAGGATTACAGTGTTATTTTT
>JBEPXL010000259.1:0-5500 GCA_041641935.1 Desulfobacteraceae bacterium
GGGTCGGTTCGATTCTGGCGGAAAAAAATATCCGGTTTGTCCGGTTTCTTCCCCCCCGGCTGTTTCCGCCGGCGCTCCGGATCAACCTCCGCAACCATCGGAAACTCCTGGTGGCCGACGGCAGGATCGGTTTTATCGGCGGCATGAATCTGGGGGACCGCCATCTGGCCGACAATATCAGCAATCCGAACCGGGTGGCAGACATGCATTTCCGGCTTACCGGTCCCATTGTTACCCAGCTGGAACAGGTGTTTCTGGAAGACTGGCGGTTCAGTACGCGGGAGATGCTGAAACCGGGACGGATTCCCTCCTTCAACGCGGGGGATACCATCTGCCGGGCGGTCGTGGACGGACCCAACGCCGATATTGACCGGCTTTACATGATTCTGCTCTGCGCCTTTTCAGCGGCACGGCGAAGCGTTTCGATCATGATGCCCTATTTTCTGCCCTCATCCGAACTGATCGCCGCCCTGCAGGCGGCCGCCCTTCGGGGGGTTGCGGTCAACATCATTCTGCCGGAGAAGAACAATGTCCCGGCCATCCACTGGGCCACCCGGAACATGCTCCCGGAGCTTCTGCAGCGGAATGTACGGGTCTACTACCAGCCGCCTCCCTTTGTGCATACCAAGTTCGTCCTGATCGATGACCATTATGCCATGATCGGGTCGGCCAACCTCGACTTCCGGAGCCTCCGTCTCAACTTCGAGCTGATGGTCGAAGTCTATGGCCGGAGCATGTGCGACCACCTGTCGGAGCATTTCCGGACACAGATTCTCCAGTCCCGGGAAATTTTCGTGGAAGACCTGGAACGGCGTTCCCTGCCGGTACGGCTGCGGGATGCCCTCTGCTGGCTGTTTACGCCCTATCTGTAAGCCGGGTGGTCACTGTTCCGGGATCACCGGCGATTGAGGACGGATCTGCACCCGAAGCAGCAGATCGCCCCGGTGGCCATCCGCCGCCAGCCTGCCCAGACCCGCCAGATGAAGTACGTCGCCCTCCCGCGTTCCTGGCGGAACCCGGACCTGAAAGAGCCGTTTGTAGTATCCCCACGGAATGTTGACCACCTTCCGTGTACCGGCCTCCGCCTCCCGCGGTGACACCAGAAGGGTTCCGTAGAGATCCGTATCGTTTTCCGGGCCGGTGGGCCGGATGACCTGAAGGCGGTCGCTTGACTTTTTTTCCGTCAGCGGGCGGGCCCGCTGCGTCATGCCGGTCACCGGAACCTGCCGGAAGAACCGGAGCAGGAGAATGCCGGCGATAAAGCCGCCCACATGGGCCCACCAGGCGATTCCGCCGGCGCCGCCGTAACCGGCGGCGGCATTGAGAAACTGGAACAGGAACCAGAATCCCAGGAAGAAGAAGGCCGGAATTTCCAGAAAGATGGGCAGGAAGAAGATTGGCACCAGGGTCAGGATCTTCGAGCCAGGATAAAGGATCATATAGCCGCCCATGATGCCCGCGATGGCGCCGCTTGCTCCGATGACCGGCATGTTGGAGTGGAGATTGAGAAGCATGTGAAACAGGCCGGAAGCAAGCCCGCACAGAAGGTAAAATCCGAGATACCGGATCGGCCCCAGGTCATCCTCCACATTGTCGCCGAAGATGAACAGAAACCACATGTTCCCTAACAGGTGCAGAAAGCCGCCGTGGAGGAACATGAACGAGAGAAAAGAAAACACCTGATGTCCGAGGCCGAAATAGTCGGCGATATCCGGAACCGTATACCGGGCCGGAACCAGTCCGTAGAAATAGACAAAGCGGGGCAGGTTGTCGCCGTAGGCCATCTGGATCAGGAAACAGAACACATTGATTCCGATCAGGGTATAGTTGACGACGGGGACGTTTTTGGATGGTGTAATGTCTCGAATGGGAATCATGGGTCTATTCCTGTTCCGCCTCCGCCAGCTGCTTCTCTACACCGGCGGTAAATTCCTGGAGCTGTATGCGCAGCGGCTGAATCTGTCCGGAACGAATCTGTCCGGCCTCCTCCGCAATGGCCTGCCGCCGGGCCCGGTGTTCCCGGAAATCGATCTCGGCCTGCTGCCGCCGGGATTCGAATATCTGCCGGGGCCGGTCCACCGCCGCCGCGAATGCTTCCCGGTAAATCTGCCGGATGCCGGCGGAGAACTTCCGGAATTCGGTCTGAACATCCCCCCGGATCTCATGAAACAGCATACCGAGGGCCGGTTCGAGCTTCCGCTGGATATCGGCCTTCAGGCTTTTCTGGATCACCCCCCGGCTCAGCAGCATCAGCACCACATTGACCAGAAGCGCCACCACCGTGGCGATCCGGACCCAGAACAGGCGGGTGATCAGCAGATAGACCGCCAGAAGCGCCCCGGATGTCGCAGTGAAAATCCCGGTGACACCGCCCGCCGCCAGAAGGGCGTTGTAGCGGACATTTTCCAGGGTCTGGCTGTGGCTCAGTTCCCGCAGGATTACCGTGGAATCGAGCTCCAGATCACCTGAAAACGCGGGGAGTGCCACGCCGCTCATCAGATCCGTTCCCGCGATGCCGGATGCTTCCCAGACCTGTTTCAGTTCTGTACTCACCGAACGGACCCGGCGGACGATCTGGGTGTTGTAGACCGGGTTCCGGCTGTCCCGGATGCCGGCCAGCCATGCGTTGACCGTCCCGGAAAGGTGACTGTCGATCTCTTCCTTGATAATGGCGGAAATCCGGTCTTTAAACCGCTGTTTCACCAGAAGGGAGAGGGAAAACCGGTGAATCACCTCCCGGTAAATCCGTTCACCGATCCGATCCGCCAGTTCCGGCTGTCCTGCATCGATCCGCCCCCAGATATCTTCGGCCAGGGCATAATCCGGCCCGGTTTCATCCAGCCGTTCCAGAATGTGGCTGCAATCCCCCCGAAACTTCCGCAGGGCGGTTTCCACGGTCGCCACCTGGCGCCGGAACGGCTGTTCTTCCTTCAGTGCGTTTTCCTCACGGGTGCGGAGGGCGCCTTCCACTTCCAGAAGGCTCTCGGATGCCATCCGCGCACCGCCGTCCATCAGGATCGCCCGCGCCTTCCGGCGCACCACCCGCTCCGCTGCCATGCCCATGAGCCGGTCAATGCCGCTGATGTCCCGGGCGGTCTGGACAAAACCGGGACCGAATTCCCCGGTCTCGGGTTCCACATCCAGAATGGCAAGCTGCCGGTCCATGTCCCGGTAGAGTTTCCGGGCGAGTGCCTCATCGGACGGATTGTCAGCGATCTTCCGCCGGGTGGGTTCATCGGTCAGCGTACCGGCCAGCAGTTTTCCCGCCTGAACCGAACGCAGGCCCAGCAGGGCGTGGTAGAGGGTGACATCCCCATCGGGAACGTCCACCCCCTGCTGCCGCAGGGCCGACAGGCTGGCCGCTGCAATCCGGCGGCTGTCGGCCAGGGTGTGGCCCCGCATGTTACACCCGAAAAAGAGCTTGTAGCCCATGCCGTTTTTCCGGATAAACCGCAGGGCACGCAGGTCGGACAGTTTGACCGTTTTGCTGCCGTCCAGCATATAGAGAATGGCATCGGCATCGAACATCGCCTGCCGGGCGGTTTCGGTATCCCACCGGCTGGCGAACAGGCCGGGGCAGTCCACCAGAACGCAGCCCAGACGCCCTAAAGCCGGGGAATGGATGCGCAGCCGGATGTGGCGGACAAACACAAAGACTACTTCCTTAGTATTGAACCGGCTCGGGTCTTTGTCGAGCCAGCGTGTTTCCCAGTCGGAGGGAAACGTCATCAGGGGGCCGATCTCTTCGGGGCGGAAGGTCTTTTTCCGCCGCAGTTCCCGCAGGATTTCATCATCAAAATACCGGACGATGAGGGAAGCGGATCGAAGTACGTCCAGAAGTCCTTTCTGTCCGGGATCATATCCGGCGCGGTCTTTGTGCCACACCGCCCATTCCATGCGGACGGCCTCCGTGATCATCTGCCGGTCCGCCGGATCGTTCAGATCGAGTTTGGCCGCCAGTTCCCCGGCGCCGGTCTTTTCAAACCGGCCGGGGGCGATGTGCTGGAGATGGGGAAGGAGCAGGTCGGAAAAACCGGCGATCAGTTCCCCGTTGCTGCGCCACTGCACTTCCGCCGATTCGTCCGCATCCGCGTCGGCCAGATGCTGCGCCGCAAGGATGGCGCCGCTGGTCTTGATGCCCGAACCCACAGGGCTCAGTTCCCGTCCGTCACAAAGGGCATTGAAGGTGGTCGATTTGCCGCCCTGGAATTCTCCGGCCAGAACGATCTTGAACTGGTTTTCCAGGGCCTTGCGGCGAATCCCCTCCAGAATGTCACGGGTTTCCGGTGCAAGGGCGTCAAGACCGGCTGCCGCTTCCAGCAGGGCGACCAGTTGATCCCGGAGGGCTTCATAGACAGTCGGTTCCATAGAGGGATATGCGTCTCTTTTCTGTTGCAGCAGATTCGGCACAAACAGAATCCCCGCCCCTGATCCGGCCGGGGATTCCTCTTCAGCGGCGGACATGCTTCCTTCTTTTTCAATATCAGGGATGGACCCCCTTTTGTCCAGATGTTTTTCCTTTTCTGATGCGCACGCGGTTCCGATGGTAGCGGACGGGACATCATACGTTCCCGCAGCCGGATACCGGTCTGCATCCTGTCATCGCGGCGAAAAAGGCCGTTTGAAGCATGTTTCCGGATCGGCGGATCAGTTTTTGGTTGGAAAAACAGGCGATCGGCAGTATACTGCCTGCCGGGTTCCGGCCTCCCCCGGAACATGATTTCAAAACGACAGCAGCGCCATCACCGGCGTTTCTGCACTTACTGCAATACAATCTGGAGGATACAGCACCTATGGAAGAAAAACTGATCCGGTCGATTCCCCTCACCAACGGACTGGAACTGCACCTGCTGGACGGGTCAAAGCCGCTGCCGGGAAAACGGTGGCTGACCCGCTGCATCATCCGGATCGATATACCGACGGACCGGTTTGATCCGGGGATGATTTCCGGCCCGACCCCGACGCCGGAAGAGGTGCAGGCGGTACTGGGCGATCATGTGGAATTTGAAGTGAAACGGGAGCGGAATTTTATTTCCGATTCGGACAAACCGTCGGTACTGACAGGAATGTGTGACATGTTTCTGGAAATTACCCTGGGCTATGTATCCCTGCCGAACTTTCCCGCGAAGTGTATCCTGGGGAAATACCGGCAGGTATCTGCGGCCCGTGACATGCAGGGGCGGATGGGAAACATGTCTTCGCGGCAGGTGTGAACCGGTCCGGACGGTGGTCAGGTTCGGGAAAACACAGCGGATATTCCCGGGGGAAGGGAAATTTTACCTTGATTGTCAATGGGGGTTGGTATATGGATGAACAGGTCTCTCCAAAAATAGATCGCTGTTTTTATTCAACCATTTCCGGTAAATCAATGGAACCCATTATCCGACACAAAACATGCTGCAGACTGACCTTCTGGACCATCGTCCTTTTCTTTGTTCTTACAGCCCCTCTCCGGGCGGATATTTATAAATATGTGGATGAAAACGGGGTCATGCACTGT
>JBEPXL010000260.1:0-5499 GCA_041641935.1 Desulfobacteraceae bacterium
GCCGGAGCAGCCCCCGCTGCCGGGCCGGAACCGTTACCGCCACGGCGTTGTCGAGGCCGGATTTGATATCCCGGCGGACACCGTCGATGTCGGTAAAACGGAACACCACCGCGGAGCGGTCCGATGTCGCCACCTGAACGTGTACCCGGAAAACGGCGTTTTCCCCGGCAAAGGCCGGTGTCGGTGTCACGGAAACGATCCGGACGCCCGAAAGATTCCGGTGGGTGTGGAGGATCGAGATAAAGGCCATGCTTCCCAGCAGAAAGGTGAGCAGAAAGCCCAGATTGTTGTTGTAGTTGACCGAGCCGAGGAGCATCCCCGACAGCACGACGATAAAGAGGATGCCGTGGCGGGTGGGGAGGATGTAGATCCGCTTCCGCCGCAGCGTACAGGGCAGGGTGACAGCCCGCTTCCGGGGCCGGAATCTGCCGGGCAGATACCGTTTGATCATATTGGTCATCCGTGTCGTCATCAGGGAATGGGAATCTCTGTCAGGATCGCCATGAGCCGTTCCCGGGGAAACTCCTCCAGATTCTCCCGTGCCCGGAGCCGGTGGCCGACCACGTAGGGCATGACACGCTGGAGGTCTTCCGGTGTCGTAAAATCCCGGTCGTGGAGCATGGCCCAGGACCGGGACGCCCGCAGCAGGGCGATCCCCGCCCGGGGGGAGAGCCCCACATGGAAATGGGACGAGGTGCGGGTAAAGTCGATAATATCCTGCAGGTATTCGATAAAGGCGTCGGATACATGGACCCGGGAAACCTGTTCCTGAATCTCCAGCACACTGTTGACCAGCATACAGGTATCCATCTCCGCCAGGATGCCTTCCACGCCCTCTTCCCGCAGAAGACGTCTTTCGGCGGTCCGGTCGGGATAACCGAGTTCCACCCGCATGAGAAACCGGTCGAGCTGGGATTCGGGAAGGGGAAAGGTGCCGGCCTGCTCCAGGGGGTTCTGGGTGGCGATGACGAAAAACGGGCTGCCCAGTGGCCGGGTTGAACCTTCCACCGTCACCTGGCGTTCTTCCATCGCCTCCAGCAGGGCACTCTGGGTTTTGGGCGTCGCCCGGTTGATCTCGTCGGCCAGGAGTACCTGGGTGAAGACGGGGCCCGGATGAAAAACAAAATTGCCGGATTCCTGCTCGAAAATGGATACCCCGAGGATATCGCCGGGAAGCATGTCGCTGGTGAACTGGATCCGGCGGAATTCGAGCCCCAGGCATTTTGACAGCACCTTTGCCAGGGTGGTTTTGCCGATGCCGGGCAGATCTTCGATCAGAAGATGACCCCGGGCGAACAGGCAGGTGAGGGCGAGGCGGATCTGTTCTTCTTTGCCGAGGATGACGGTACCGATCTGTTCTATGATGGGGTCAAAATGCATAATGATATCTCAGTGCGGTTTCAGGTCGTATCTGTTGTTGTCACATCCCCGGTCCGGAACGGGAACGTGCTGAAGCGGCATTTTCGATCCGCTGTGGATTTGTTTCCGGTTGCATGGATTATTGGAAATAGCACTTTGACTCCGTATAATATCGTGATTCTCCTGCGGGTCAAGTGTTTTTCATGAAAAAACCGTTCCGGTCCCTTGCCCTCAACGCCTGAATATTTATTATATTCCTTTATCCTCCGCAGACCGGGACGGCGGCAGGCCGGTGATGCTCGCCGAAAAAGTGTTTGTCATCTGCGTCTATTCATCGTAATATTGCCCAATTAACCATCGAGGAACAGACTGTTTATGAAAATATCGACACCCGAACGGCTGCGCCGTCTCTACAGCCTTTTTTCCGGCAGTGATCAGGTACTGATCCTGATCAACGCCGACCCGGACGCCATTGCCAGTGCCATGGCGGTGAAGCGGCTGCTGTGGCGGAAAGTCTCCAGCGTCACCATTTCCAATATCAACGTCATTAAACGGCCCGATAATGTGGCGATGGTACGACTGCTGGGGGTGAACCTTGTACATATCGATGACCTGAAAAAACCGGAACGGTTCAACCGTGTGGTGATTGTGGATTCCCAGCCGGGCCACAGCGATCTGTTCCGTCGCTTTGCAGTGGATGCCGTCATTGACCATCATCCCAGAAGCGAGTTCAACGCTGCCTATGCGGATATTCGCCCTGAATATGGGGCCAACTCCACGATCCTGACGGAGTACATCCGGGCGGCCAAGATAAAACCGTCGACCAAACTGGCCACCGGGCTGTTTCACGCCATAAAGACCGACACCCGGAACTTTGAACGGCAGACCCTGATCGAAGACGTGCGGGCATTTCAGTTTCTCTTCAAGCACGCCAACACGACACTGGCCCGGAAAATCGAGCAGGCCGACCTCCGGCTCGATTTTCTCAAGTACTTCAAGATCGCCATTGAAACCATGCGGATGCACCGGGGCCGGGTGTTTGTTCATCTGGGGCCGGTGGTCAACCCGGATGTCTGTGTTCTGGTGGCCGATTTTTTCATGCGGGTCACCCCGGTCACATGGAGTATCGTCTCGGGTCTCTACGATGAAAAGCTGATTCTGATCTTCCGCAATGACGGCATCCGGAAAAACGCCGGCAAACTGGCCAAAAAGAGTTTCTGCCAGCTCGGTTCCGCGGGTGGGCACAAGAGCATGGCCCGTGCCGAACTGCCCGTTGAAGCGTTGAAGGACCAGGTCGATTATATGGAGGAAAAAGAGGTGCTTCACTGGATCATCGACCGGATTGAACAGAAGCACGGCACCGCATCGAACTGTAACCGGAAAAACGGACAGGAAGAACCGGATAAAGAGGCGTGAGACCGCGTCCGGGGATGTTCCTCACAGAGAATACAGGATATGACAAAACAGCAGATCGACATTACCGTTCTCGGCTCCGGCACATGCGTGCCCTCGCTCCGGCGGAGTTCCTGCGCGGTACTGATGAAAACCGGCGGGGCCAATCTCCTGTTCGACTGCGGCGCCGGAACCATGCGCCGGTTACTGGCCGCCGGCATCCATGTCCATGAGATCGATTTTGTCTTTCTCAGCCATTTTCACCCGGACCACAGCGGGGAGCTGGTTTCCTTTCTTTTTTCCAGCAAGTATCCGGATGTGAGCGCCCGCAAACGGCCCCTGACGCTGGTGGGCGGAACAGGATTCCGGATGTTTTTTGCAGGACTGGAAAAGGTATACGGCCGCTGGATTGATCTGGAAGACCGGTTGAAAATCGAAGAGATGGACAGCAGCGGCCCGGATGAACGCCGGTTCAACGGTTTCCGGGTGACCACGCGCCCTGTGGTGCATAACGAAGAAAGCATCGCCTGCCGTGTCTCCGCCATCGGCGGTCCCTCGGTCGTCTATTCCGGCGACACCGATTTCAGTGAAGACCTGATTCAGCTGGCCCGTGAAACGGATCTGCTGATCTGTGAGTCGGCATTGCCGGACGAAATGAATGTGGACGGTCATCTGACGCCTTCAGGGGCCGGAGAAATCGCCGCGCGGGCAAAGGCACGCCGCCTGATGCTGACCCATTTCTATCCGGAGTGCGACAGCGCGGACATCGTGGCCGAATGCCGCAAAACCTATGATGGCCCTCTTTTTCTGGCCGAAGACCTGATGCGGTTGTCCATCCGGTGATTCATGCGCAGTAATTCATTTACCACAGCCGGACTGAATTTCCGGAATCCGTTCCCTGTCGCACCGGTTTTTTGTATCCTCTTGCAGGGCTGTTCGTAACATGCGATTCTATCCGGTCAATCTGGATGTGCGTGGGCGGCGGTGTCTCGTCGTGGGCGGGGGCGGCGTCGGAACGCGCAAGGTGCGGACCCTGTGCGACTGCGGTGCGGCGGTTACGGTAGTGAGCCCTGTGGTGTCGGAGACACTGGCGGAGATGGCGCGCTCCGGGAACATCGTCTGGCATCGGAGAGGATATCGCGGGGAGGACATGGCGGATACCTTTCTGGTCTTCTGCGCCACCGACAACGGGGAACTGAACCGGCAGATGGCTGAAGACGCCCGGCAACACAACGTTCTCTGCAATATCGCCGACCGTCCCGACGACTGTGATTTTACCCTTCCGGCCGTGGTGGCGCAGGGAGATCTGATCCTCACCGTCTCCACATCGGGAAAGAGCCCGGCCCTGTCCCGGAAGCTGCGGCAGTCCCTGGCATCGCAGTACGGTCCCGCATATGCCGAAGGGCTCCGGCTGCTGGGCATGATCCGGGAGCGGCTTCTCCGGGAGGGGCACGCGCCGGATGCCCATCGCAGGCAGTTCCGGACGCTTCTGGAACAGGGATTCATGGAACACATTCAGACAGACAACCGACCGGAACTGGACCGGCTTCTTGCCGCTATATTCGGCCCGGATTATACAGTGGACATTCTGACGGCATCTGAATCCGACACATAATCTTATGCAATTTCTGATCTATCTGACCATTTTCTTCTATGTTCTGAGTACGGTCGCATACCTGAGCTATCTTTTTCTGCAGCAGGACAGACTTTACAGAGCCGGATTTATTCTGCTGGGCGTCGGTTTTATCAGCCATACACTGCTGATCGGTTATGCCTTCGCCCGGTTCGGCTCCGTACCGGCGCATAATCTGCACCAGAACCTTTCCCTGGCGGGCTGGGCGCTCACCGGCTTCTTTCTCGTGTTCCAGCACCGGTACCGGCTCAAAATCCTGGGCATCTTTGCCGCCCCCCTGGCGACCATGCTGATGATCATCTCTTCCCGGCTGCCGGTGGAGCCGGAAAAGTTTCAGGAATCCTTCCGGAGCCTCTGGGTCTTTTTTCACGTGTTCATCATCTTTTTCGGTGAGGCGGCCTTTGCACTGGCCTGCGGGGTCGGCATTCTCTATCTGATGCAGGAGCGGGCGATCAAGGAGAAGAAAAGGGGATTCTTCTACAATCGTCTTCCGTCTCTCGATATGCTTGACAGCACCGGATATGCCTGTATTATTACAGGGTTTACCATGGTCACCATCGGACTGATCAGCGGCTTCGTCTATGCCAAGACGGTATGGGGCCGCTTCTGGAGCTGGGATCCCAAGGAGGTCTGGTCGGGTATCATGTGGCTTTTTTATGCGGCCCTGCTCCATGAACGGCTGGTCGTGGGGTGGCGCGGCAGGCGGTCGGCGATTATGTCGATTGTCGGGTTTGTGGTCCTGCTGTTTACATTTCTGGGCGTCAATTTTTTTCTTAAAGGACATCACGGAGAATTTACACAATGGTAGAACAGGCGGCCTTTTCGGAGCTTTCCGAAGACCAACCTTCTGCAGACGACCGGCCTGAAAGACCGGCGGAAATCACCTGTCTCCGGCCCTCCCGGATGGAGATCGTACTCATGGGGCTCAACCACAAGACCGCCGATGTGGCGCTTCGGGAGTGTCTGGGATTCACCGTCGATGAGGCCGATGAGGCGCTGCAGACCTTTCAGGCATCCCCGGCCATTGGCGAGGTGGTGCTGCTCTCCACCTGCAACCGGGTGGAACTGATGATTGCAACACCCGATCCCGAGGCCGCCGTGGCGGCGGCCAAGCG
>JBEPXL010000261.1:0-5488 GCA_041641935.1 Desulfobacteraceae bacterium
GTTCTCAATCATGTCATGCTCCACCAGACCATCATCGGCCTGGAAGCCCAGCGCCAGTTCAAAATGATCGGCGAATATCCCGATGTGGTGATCGGATGCGCCGGCGGCGGAAGCAATTTCGCGGGCCTGGCTTTTCCCTTTGTCCTCGACAAGATCAATGGCAGGGAAATCGATATCTATCCGGTGGAACCGGCAGCCTGTCCGACCCTGACCCGGGCGCCGTTTGTGTATGACCACGGCGATACCGCCGGGTATACTCCGCTGCTGCCCATGCACAGTCTGGGGCATAATTTTGTGCCGCCGCCGTTTCATGCGGGGGGGCTCCGGTACCACGGCATGGCCCCGACCGTGAGCCAGCTGGTGGATGAGGGGCTTCTGACGCCCCGGTCCGTCGGTCAGATTGAAGCCTATCATGCCGGTGTGCTGGCGTCCCGCACCGAAGGAATCATCCCGGCCCCGGAGACGACCCATGCACTGGCCTGTGTGGTGGAAGAGGCGAAAAAGGCAAAGGCTGAAGGACGGGAACGGGTCATCGTCTTCACCTGGAGCGGTCACGGCCTCCTTGACCTGGGTGCGTACAATAGATATCTTTCCGGTGAACTGGAAAATTATATTCTGTCCGATGCGGACATGCAGGAATCGGAAAAGATCTTTGCGGGCTACCCGAGGCCGGAGCGGTTGAAGAGCCGATGACGGAAAAACGGCATCCACAGGACCTGACACGGCGCTGCCCCCGGCTGGGGGGCCCGGTATCCTTTTCCTACTGCGGCGGGTGCGGACAGGACAGGGGATACTGCTGGAAAGTACTCGACTGCTGGTGGGAGTATTTCGATGTGGCGACCTATCTCCGCCGGCGCCTTTCGGCGGACGCATTTGCGGCATTGTGCCAGGCCCGGCCCAGACCGAAGGTCACCTCGCTGATCGAAATCATAGAACGGGCAAAAGCGGGAACCGGAGCGGATACCAAAGCGGATAAATGACGCGTTGCCGCTGCATCCGAATCCACAGTACGCATTCCGTTCCTGCCGCACACATGATACCGGTGACGCATCACGATGAAAAGGAGGCTGAATCATGCTGATTGAACAACTCGAAGTAGGGCCGATCATGGCCAACTGCTATATTCTGGGCTGCGAACAGACAAAGGAAGCGGCGGTGATCGATCCCGGCGGTGATGTGGACCAGATTCTGGCGGCGCTGTCGAATCACGGGCTGACGGTGAAGCAGATTGTCAACACCCACGGTCATTTTGACCATGTCGGGGCCAACCGGAAACTGAAAGAGGCGACCGGCGCACCCATCCTGATTCACAAGGGAGATGCGCCCATGCTGAACCAGCTGGCGGCCTCTGCGGCCTCCTTCGGTCTATCGGCGGAAAACTCGCCGGAGCCGGACCGGCTGCTCGAAGACGGCGATACCATCCCCTTCGGTGACATCACCCTCACTGTATTCCACACGCCCGGACACAGCCCCGGCGGCGTTGCCCTGCATACCGACGGCTATGTCTTTGTGGGCGATACCCTCTTTTCCGGTTCCATCGGGCGGACCGATCTGCCGGGAGGCAATTACAGTGTCCTGCTCATGAGCGTTCAGGAAAAGATCTTCTCCCTGCCGGATGATACCAGGGTCTTCTGCGGGCATGGCCCGGAGACGACGGTGGGCCGGGAAAAGCGCTACAATCCGTTCTTCCGGTAACCTTCAGGGCAGGTTCTTCCGTTTCAGAATGTCATAGTAGACCATGATTTTCCGGACGTATTCGACCGGTTCCCTTCCCCTGCAGTAGCCGTAGAGGGAATCGGTGTAGTATTCTTCCCGGCTCAGCAGCGGAAGGGTCCGGGACAGGGATTCCCACCGGTCCGGGTCGAGTCCCTGCTTCCGGGCCAGGTCACGGGCGTCCAGAATGTGCCCCTGTCCTGCATTGTAGGCGGCCAGGGCGATGGCGATCCGTTCGGTTTCTTCGGCCTGATCAAAGAGATCGTAGAGGGATTTGAGGTGGCGGATACCGGCCTCGATATTCCGGGCCGGATCAAACAGGTTGCCGGCATTGAGACTTTGACCGGTGGGGGGGAGGATCTGCATCAGGCCGAGCGCCCCGTCCCGGCTGCGGGCCTCGGGGTTGAAATGGGATTCCTGATAGATCTGGGCCGCAATCAGCCGCCAGTCAAGTCCGGCGGTCCCGGCGTGCTGCCGGATCAGGTCGCGGTAGGGGGGCAGGGATTCTTCCAGCCGCCGGTGAAAGGCGCTCAGGTCGATCTCGGTCAGGATCTCGCCGTCACCGAAGTACCGGTCGTAGATCTGCTGAAACTGTCCGCCTTGCTGAATGGTGCTGAAAAATTCATTGATCCGCTCCCGGAGTCTGCCGGCCCGGGGATGAACCGCCCAGGCCAGTTTCGCGGGGCTGCCGACGGCCTCCCGTACGGCGGTCCGGGGATAGTACCGCCGGTTCAGGGCGGCAATATGGTCCCAGACGACGGTAACCGGAATATCCCCCAGGGATACCTGTTCGATCAGGATGGACGGGTCCATGTCCTGCAGGATCATCTCGAAGGAAATGCCTTCCGCCTGCAATACGGTAAGGGCGTTGTGGCAGTCGGTTCTCCGGGAGAGATGAACCGACTGTCCCGCCAGATCCCGGGCGGTCCGGATGGTGGTATTGTCCCTGTGGACGACGATGCGGGGCTGAACCGTAAGATAGGGGCCGGAAAAGAGAAGGTCGTTCTGGCAGGCGGGCATGGCCGGTACATCCGTTGCGACAATGGCGCCGGGCGTGGATGCCAGCAGGGGCTGGATCTCATCCCATCGGCGAATGATCTGCACCTTCAGTTGAACCCCGAGATAGTCCGCAAAGGCCTTTGCCAGATCGTATACAAATCCCATGGGGCGGTCCCGGTATTCGTAGTAGCAGACGGCGTTGTTGAAGGTGATCATGGTGATTTCCCCGGCCTCCAGTACCGACGCAAGGGGGCTGATGGCGGGTGGGGCGGGAGCGGTCTGTTCCTTCGGCAGTTCAGCAGTGTCCGTACCGGGAAGCAGGACCGCGATCACCAGAATGATCAGGACCGTCAGAAAACGGTACAGAAATGCCGGCGTGATCCTGCCCGATATTTTTTTTTGTTTGATATTCATACCATAAATCTTTTACAATGAATGGCATGGGGAAAGGACAGTCCTGATTCCCCGCGACCGGGCGGAGACCCGGTTCAGAAACGGATACCATCAGCCCATTTTGCTGAAGATGACCTCTTTTCATATCAGACGGAAACAGACCCGTCAAATACAGGTTGGGGATGTGCCGGTCGGCGGCAGGGCCCCGATCGCCGTTCAGTCGATGACCAATACCCGGACACAGGATGTGGCGGCGACGGTGGACCAGATCCGCCGGCTGGAACAGGCCGGGTGTGAAATCATCCGGGTGGCGGTTCCGGACGGGGACGCGGCGGCGGCCATCGCGGAGATCAAAAAAAAAATCACCATTCCGCTGATTGCCGATATCCATTTCGATTACCGGCTCGCCATCGCAGCGGCGGAAGCCGGGGCCGACGGACTCCGGTTCAATCCCGGCAATATCGGGGATGCCGGCAAGGTGAAGGCGCTGGTGGATTGTGCCGAAGAGCGGGATCTTCCCATCCGGATCGGGGTCAATGCCGGTTCCCTGGAAAAAGACCTGCTGGACCGGCATGGCGGGGCCACCCCGGCGGCGATGGTGGAGAGCGCGCTTCATCATGTGGCACTGCTGGAATCCTGCGGGTTCGACCGGATCAAGATTTCCCTCAAGGCGTCGGATGTGGCCCGCACGGTGGGCGCTTACCGGCTGCTTTCAGAGCAGACCGATTATCCCCTCCATGTCGGTGTTACCGAGGCCGGCGGGCTCTATCCGGGGGTGGTCAAATCTTCCATCGGCATCGGCATGCTGCTGGCCGAAGGGATCGGCGATACCCTGCGGGTGTCTTTGACCCGTGACCCGGTCGAAGAGGTGCGGGTGGGATTTGAAATCCTCAAGGCCCTGGATATCCGGCGGCGGGGACCGGAAATCATTTCCTGCCCCACCTGCGGTCGCTGCCGGATCAATCTGTTCGACATTGCGGAACAGGTGGAACGGGCGCTGCTCTCCTGCCGCCTTCCGATCAAGGTGGCCATCATGGGGTGCGTGGTCAACGGTCCGGGCGAGGCCAGAGAGGCCGACATCGGTGTTGCCGGCGGAGAGGGATTCGGAATTCTCTTCAAGAAGGGGAAGGTCGTCAAGAAGTTTCCCGAGGACCGGCTGGTGGCGGTGCTGCTGGAGGAAGTGGCAAAGCTGGAAACTGCGGAAACAGAAATATAAAACTCAGACGCAAAGCGCATGGACAGGACTGGTTGCGGGACCGGCGGAGGCGTCCGGTATGAGAAATCCCCGATGACCGGCCAGGGGTGACAGGCTTAATCTGAATATCTATCGGAAAGACAGAGGAAGGTAACATGGCACAGGCGAAGACGGCAATCACGCCCACACGGGTGGCGGATTATGCAGAGTGGTATCAGCAGGTGGTCAAGGCATCGGATCTGGCGGAGCGGTCGCCGGTCCGGGGCTGTATGGTGATCAAACCCTGGGGCTATTCCCTGTGGGAGAACATTCAGCGGGATCTCGACGGCCTGTTCAAGGCGACCGGTGTCAGGAATGCCTACTTTCCTCTCTTTATTCCCCTGAGCTTTCTGGAAAAAGAGGCGGAGCATGTGGAAGGCTTTGCCAAGGAATGCGCCGTTGTCACCCATCACCGGCTGGAAAAGGGGCCGGAAGGCGGACTGGTTCCGGCCGGTAAACTGACCGAACCGCTGGTCGTCCGCCCCACCTCCGAAACCATCATCGGAGACTCCTTTGCCAAATGGGTCAACAGCTACCGGGATCTGCCGCTTCTCATCAATCAGTGGGCCAATGTGGTCCGGTGGGAGATGCGGACCCGGATATTCCTCCGCACCAGCGAGTTTCTCTGGCAGGAAGGGCATACGGTCCACGCCACCGCCGAAGAGGCCATTGAACGGACCCAGTTGATGCTCAATGTATATGCCAGAATGGCCGAAGAGTATCTGGCCATGCCGGTCGTCCGGGGCAGAAAGAGCGAATCCGAGCGGTTTCCGGGCGCGGTGGATACCTTGTGTATCGAAGCCATGATGCAGGACCGGAAGGCCCTCCAGGCGGGAACCTCCCATTTTCTGGGGCAGAATTTCGCCAGGGCGTCGGGGATCAGGTTTCAGACCGCCGACGAAACCGAATCCTTGGCCTGGACCACCTCCTGGGGCGCCTCCACCCGGCTTATCGGGGGGGTGATCATGACCCACGGCGATGACGACGGTATCCAGCTGCCGCCGCGGGTGGCTTCCTCCCATGTGGTTCTGCTGCCGATCTTCCGCAAAGCCGAAGACCGGCCCCGGGTGATGGAATATGTCAATGACCTGGCACGGCGGCTGGCGGATGTCCGCTATCACGGCGTTCCTGTCCGGGTGGAGGTGGATG
>JBEPXL010000262.1:0-5462 GCA_041641935.1 Desulfobacteraceae bacterium
GATCATGGACGCGGCCCCTGCCACCGATTCCGCCCGCAAGGTCGGCAACCTTCTGATGGGCAAATACATGATGGCCTTCGAGGGCGCGGGCCTTCTGATTCTGATCGGCATCTTCGGCGCTGTCCTCGTTTCCCGCCCCGGCAGATTTCCCGACCGGGAAGAACGGGATGCCTATGTGGCCGTCGATGAAATGCCGCCACCGGTGGATGATGATGCACTTAAACCGACCAGCAATACACTTTCATCGGACGCCGTAAGCGTGCTCGATGTGCACAAGGATGGGAGGAACTGATCTATGGCCATTCCCCTGACCGCTTACCTCATTGTTGCTGCGATTCTGTTTGCCATCGGCATCTACGCCCTGCTGGCCCAGCGGACGGCGGTGATGATCCTGATGGGCATCGAGGTGGTGCTGAATGCCGTCGGCCTCAACATTGTCGCCTTCTGGCGCTATGTGCAGCCCACCGACTATTCCGGACAGATCTTCCTGATCCTGATCGTCACCATCGGCGCGGTGGAAATGGGCGTCGGACTGGCGATCATGATGCTGCTGTACCGGAACCGGCAGACCGTGCAGGTGGACAAATACCAGGATCTGAAAGGATAACCATGAGCTTTCTGCTTGTCTCCATCCCCCTGTGGCCGATGCTGGCAGCGCTGGTGATCCTGCTGTTTTGTCGCCGGAATCCCGTTCCCGGCGGATGGATCGCGGTGGGTGGCGGTGTGCTGTCCCTGCTGACCCTGCTGTTCATCGCAGGGGAACAGTTCACGGTGCAGACCTTCTGGGCCCGGAGCGGCTATGACCTCACCATCGGCCTGCAACTGGACAACCTGTCCGCCTACACCGCCCTTCTGGTGGCGGGCGTCGGTCTTCTGGTGACCCTCTACGCCGTGACCTACATGCCTCATGAAACGAATACCGGCTGGTTTTTTGTGGAATTTTCCTTCTTCATCGGGGCCATGCTGGCCCTGGTGCTGGCAAGTTCCTTCATTCTTCTTTTTGCCGCCTGGGAAGCGGTTGGCCTGGCTTCGTTCCTGCTGATCGGTTTTCATTACAGTGAACCGGAAGCACGAAGTTCCGCACGGAAAGCCTTTCTGATGACCCGTGTCGGTGATGCGGGATTCCTCCTGGGCTGGCTTCTGGCGCTCCATTTCGCCGGAACGGCCAATATCAGCTCCTTTATCGATACCGTCAATGCCGGACAGATCAGTGACAGCATGCTGACACTGATGGCGATCCTGTTCCTGATGGGGGCGGTGGGAAAGAGCGCCCAACTGCCGCTGACGGCGTGGCTGCCGGCCGCCATGGTCGGTCCCACACCGGTATCGGCACTGCTGCATTCGGCTACAATGGTGGCCGCCGGTGTATTTCTGCTGCTTCGCCTGTATCCGCTCTTCTCCGCCGCGCCCGGCGCACTGACCACCGTCCTCTGGATCGGCGGACTCACCGCCCTTCTCGGCGCATTGATGGCGACGACCCGGTGGGACATCAAGCGGGTGCTGGCATGGTCCACCGTTTCCCAGATCGGTGAAATGTTCATGGCCCTGGGACTGGCCGGTCCCGTGGGTGCGGCCTATCATCTGGGAACCCATGCCACCTTCAAATCCGCCCTTTTTCTGACGGCGGGGGCGGTGGATCATCAGGCCGGCAGCCGGGATCTGCGTCATCTCGGCGGGCTGGGAAGGAAGATGCCGTTCACTGCGGGCGTCTTTGTCCTTTCGGCGCTGGCGCTGGCCGGGGTTCCGCCCTTTTCGGGTTTCTGGAGCGAAGACAAGATCGTCATGGCATCGGTGGCAGAAAGTCCGTGGCTGGGCGCTTTCATGCTCCTGCTGATCTTTCTGGCCGGAACCTACATCAGCCGGCTCGGGGCTGCTGTTTTCTGGAAATGGCCCCATGCGCCCGAGGTAAAGGCCAAAGACCCGGATGCCGTCATGAAGACGGCAATGGGACTGCTGGCCCTTTTCGCAGCGGGGCTGGGATGGGCGCTGCACGGCCACCTGAAAAAACTGCTGCCCTTCTCCTCGGAACATCCGGTCATCCTGGGCTGGCAGATCGCCGCCGCTTTCGCCGCGATTCTCGGCATCGGCTTCGGCACATGGCGGGTGCGCAGTGCCGGTCCCGTCCCGGCACTGGGCTTTTCCGCCCGCTCCAATCAGAAGAAGCATCCGGACAGAATGAGGGGAAAGCCGTTTCCGGCAGCCGGAGGAATCAACGCTATTGAAAAGGGGTTCGACCGGGTGGTCGCCCGTGGTGCGCTCCATGCCGCGTCCGGTCTGGCCCGCATGGTTGACCGTACCGAAGACGGCTTCAGCGCGGCAGCGGATGGCATCCGCCGGACCGCTTTCCGTGTGGCCGATGCCGGTGACCGGCTGGAACAGGGCTTCGACAGGGCCGCATATGGCCTCAGCCGATCGACGCTCCGGATGGCCGATGCCAGCGATACCGCAGAACATCGCGGTTTTTCGTACGGTCTTGACCGCTTTGCGGAACTCTTTTCCCGGAGCGGCGGCAGACTGAAACCGATCCAGTCCGGCAAACTGTATCAGTATACCCTGGTGATTTCCGTCTGGGCACTGGTGATCAGTATCATCGGAACAGCATTTCTGTTCAACTGACTGTGACCAGTGATCCATGAACAGCATCCGGGATGGACGTCATCGCCGGATTTTACGCATCACCGGATTGTAAGCATTAAGCATCGAATGATCCATGATGATGGAAAACGGATCCTGACCTGGAGGTGAAGGTATGGTAACGCTCACAATATTTTTTCCGCTCGCAGTCGCCCTGGCGGTGCTTGCGATGCCGGCATCCAATCCCCGGCTGATCCGCATGACCGGCCTGGGAGCTACGCTTCTGAACCTGGTGTTCGCCATCATTCTGTGGATCGGTTTCAATCCCGAAGACGCGGCCATTCAATGGCGAACGACCATCGACTGGATTCCCTCCCTTGGCGCGACATACGATGTCGGCATCGACGGGATTTCCCTGAGTCTGATTCTGCTGGCCACGCTTCTGTTTGCGATGGTCATGGTCTATGTACTGCCGAAGTATGAACGGCCCAAGGCCCATACCTTCCTCTTTCTGTTGATGGAAACGGGCCTGATCGGCCTTTTTTCGGTTCACGACCTGCTGCTGTTTTACCTCTTTTTTGAAATCGGTCTGGTTCCCATGTACTTCATCATCGGCATCTGGGGCCATGAACAGCGGCGGTACGCGGCCATCAAGTTTTTTCTCTACACCCGCGCGGGAAGCCTTGCCATGCTGCTTTCCTTTCTGGCGCTCTATCTCTCGGTCGATCCCCATACCTTTTCCCTGCCGGAGATCATCGCCGCCCGGCCCTTTGCCGGCAACCTCCAGGCCGGTGGACTGGTGCTGCTGGGGCTTCTGCTGGGGTTCGGCGTCAAACTGCCCATTGTTCCTCTTCATAACTGGCTTCCGGACGCCCACGTCGAAGCGCCTACGGAGGGAAGTGTCATTCTGGCCGGTATACAGCTCAAAATGGGGGCCTACGGTCTCATCCGGATCATGCTCCCGACCATTCCCCAGGTGGTCCGGGAATACGGCTGGATTCTGGTGATCATCGCCCTGATCAGCCTGATCTACGGGGCACTGGCGGCACTGGCCCAGAAGGATTTCAAACGCCTCATCGCCTACACCTCCATCAACCATATGGCCTACGTGCTGCTCGGTGCCGCCGTCTGGGGACTGTCCACAAGCCCGGCAGTACGGCAGCTCGCGGTGAACGGAGCGACCCTGCAGATTGTCAGCCACGGCCTGTTGACCGGCGGCATGTTCTTCATGGTCGGTATCCTGCAGCAGGAAAGCGGCACCCGTGACATGGACCGGTTCGGCGGGCTGATGGGAAAGACACCGGTCTACAGTGTTCTGCTCGGGCTGCTGGCCTTCGGATCACTGGGTCTTCCCGGTCTCTCCGGATTTATCGCCGAGTTCGAGGTGATCGGGGCAACCGTGGCCGTCAGTGTCTGGGCGGCGGTCTTTACGGTCCTCGGCCTGATCATCACCACAGGCGTCTATCTCAAGATTCTGATCTCCCTCGTCATGGGCGAAGCACCCGATGAAATGCCCGCCGTTACGGACATGAACGCGCGGCAGCTCTGGGCGGTGGTGCCGCTGACAGCGCTTTCCCTGGTGATCGGGATTCTGCCTCATACACTTCTTTACCTCATCAACAATACATCCCGCCTGCTGGCGACGATGGGAGGGTAACGGCATGAGCAGTTCTTCAGGATGTATGCAGCTTTACGCCATCGGTCCGGAACTGATCATGGCCGGGATGGGACTGGCGCTGGTTCCGGTCGCCGGATGGGCCAGAGGAAAATGGCGTATGATCCCGCTGATCGTCGCCGGCATCGGAATCCTTTCCGCGCTGGGACTGACGGGGTACATGCTCACATGGCCCCCGGAAACGGTCTTCTGCGAAACCTATGCCGTGGACGGCTTTGCCAGTACCTTCAAGATTCTGATGCTGCTGGGAGCCTTCATTACGCTCCTGATGCTCTGGGCCTATTTCAGGGACCATGAACAGATCGCCCATGCCCCCATTGCGCTCATCTTTTCCACCCTCGGCTGCATGGGACTTTCTTCCGCTCTGGACATGGTAATGGTGGTCCTGTTTCTGCAGATGCTGAGTCTGGCCTCCTATCTCCTGGTCAGTCTGGTCCGGACCGACAGCGGCGGCAATGAAGCCACCATCAAGTATTTCATCTATGCCGCCGTCGCCCTCGCGATTATGGCCTATGGTCTCACCTTTTTCTACGGTCTCACCGGCAGCCTGGAATTCCGTCACATCGGACAATACCTTCTGACCGGTGGAGATCCCGTGTGGATCGCCGTGGGCGCCGGACTGGTGCTGATCGGGTATGCCTTTGAAATCACCATTGTCCCGTTCCATTTCTGGGCCCCGGATGTCTACCAGGGGACGACCGCACCGGTGTCGGGGTTTCTTTCGGTGGTTCCGAAAATTGCCGGTTTTGCGGGTCTGCTCCGGTTCACCCTCCATGCCCTTCCCGGCGGCATGATGGGATGGCCGACGGTGCTGGCGGTGCTGGCGGCCGTGACCATGACCTTCGGTAATCTGGTGGCCCTTCGCCAGAACCGGCTGAAGCGGCTGCTGGCTTATTCCAGCATTGCCCAGGCCGGGTATGTCATGATTGCGCTGGCCGTGGCCGACCGGGTTCCGGGCGCGCTGAGCGCGGCGGCCTATTATCTGGCGGTCTACCTCTTCATGAATCTGGGGGCCTTCTGTGTGGCCGCCCGACTGGAACGGGCGGTGGGAAACGATTCCCTCTCTGCCCTGCGGGGATTCGGGTTCCGGTCTCCGTGGCCGGCAGCGGTGTTGGCGCTGTCCCTTCTGTCGCTGGCAGGAATTCCGCCGCTGGCCGGTTTTGCAGGGAAAATCTTTCTGCTGGCGGCGACCCTGGACGGTGGGCTGGTATGG
>JBEPXL010000263.1:0-2112 GCA_041641935.1 Desulfobacteraceae bacterium
TGGAACGGAGCCTGCGGGAATACAGCGAAGGACTGGAGGAAATCGTCCGCCGGCAGACCCGGCTGATCCGGCAGACCCAGGAGGAAACCATCGTCAAGCTGCTGACGGCGCTGGAGACGCGGGACCAGGAAACCGGCGGCCATGTGCGCCGGATTTCCATGTACAGTACCATTCTGGCCCGGGAACTGGGCTGGTCCGCATCAAAAATCGATGATCTGCAGCTGGCCTCCCCCATGCACGATATCGGCAAAATCGGCGTACCGGACCGGATTCTCCGGAAAGCCGGCCCTCTCACGCCCGAAGAATTCGAGGTCATCAAGCAGCATACCACCTTCGGCGGTCAGATCTTCGATGCATCAGCGTATCCCATGCTCGAAATGGCCCATGATATTGCCCTGTACCATCATGAGCGGTGGAACGGAACCGGTTATCCCGATGGCCTTGCGGGAGAGGATATCCCGGAAGCAGCCCGGATCGTCTCGATCGTGGATGTCTTCGACGCGCTCAGCAGTGACCGGGTCTACCGGAAAGCGTGCCCGCCGGAAAAAGTGATCGATATCATGGAAAACGGCAGGGGCTCCCATTTCGATCCCGATCTGTTTGATATATTCATGCAGGCCCTGCCGCGTTTCCGCCAGATTCTGGCATCCACTCCCGCCTGATCCGGACAGGATCCGCTTCCGGGTTTACCCGTTGATGCTGTCATCCGGAACCGGAGATGCGATTCCGGCGGCAAACTGATACAGCGGATCACCGCTGCCTTTTCTGTCGAGATCGGTCTTCCAGTCCGCGATATGAATGGCATACCGGTTCATGTAGGCCGGTTTCACCGGATCGGCGGTGGGGATGTCCTGTTTCAGAAAATTGACCGCCCTGTCGCCGATCCAGAACCGGAAATCCAGGTGAGGACCGGTGGAAAGGCCGGTGCTTCCGACATAACCGATGACATCTCCCTGCTGCACCTGTGCCCCCTGTTTGAGGTCATCGCCGAACCCGGAAAGGTGAAGGTACTGGGTCATATACTGTCTGTTATGACGAATCTGGACATAGTTGCCCATGCTCTTGCTGTAGGTCATCTTTTCCACGACACCGTCTCCCACACTGACCACCGGCGTGCCGGCCGGAGCGGCATAGTCGATCCCCCGATGCGGGCGGTATTTCTGCAGGATCGGATGAAGCCGATTCTGTGAATATCCGGAGCTGATCCGGGTATATTTGAGGGGGGCTTTCAGAAAGGCATTGCGAAGGCTGTTGCCGTTCTGGTCATAATAATCGACTGTCCCGTCAGGCTGTTTGTAGTAAAAGGCATAATAGTCTTCTCCCTTGTGGGTGATCCGTGCGGCCTTGACCCGTCCCGTTCCCAGATCCTTTGTGCCGGTATATTCCTCTTCATAAATAATCCGGAAGGAATCGCCCGGCTGGATACGATAAAAGTCAATGGTCCATGCATATATTTCGGCCAGTTGCAGGGCGAGTTCGGTATCGAGGCCCAGGCGGGAGAAATCGGCCAGCAGCGAGGATCTGATTCTCCCTTCCGCCAGACGCGCCCGGACCATTACAGGTCTGCGTCCTTCATAGACAGAGACCTGTTCCCCCAGCTCAAACACCACATAGCGGAGCGGATCCCGTTCATACACAAAAAAACAGGTATCCTCCTCTCCGGAGGGATCGGTGATCAGGCAGTAGGGATTTCCGGCACGGATTTTCCGTACATCAAAAATATCTCTGGACTGTTTCACGGCTTCATTGATCTTTGCATAGGGCACGTCCGCAGCCAGCAGGATTTCGGACAGGTTCTGCCGGGACCGGATCACATCTTTCCGGACTTCCATATCCTTGCAGTTGATTCCGTATTCAACCTGCGGCTGTGGCTGTGGTGATGGTTCCGGTTTCACTGCAGCATCAGCCCGGTCCGGCATGTCCCGGACCACTTCAGGGGTTTTCATCTGGAGACAGCTGGTAATACCGATCAGGATTGAGATCCAGAAGAGATATAACAGAAGATGAGCTTTCATGCGTCGCGATTGGTGTTTCATATTCAATTGATACTCTTTCCCTTGATTGTAGGTTCTGGTTTTCTTTTCAACGCCGGTACGGGGCAGATCGGAAGAG
>JBEPXL010000263.1:2122-5440 GCA_041641935.1 Desulfobacteraceae bacterium
GGGGCATTGCCTATCCGGCAGTCTCCTGTGCATAGGTCCGGATCAGAGATTCCAGAGACTGTCCGCCCGGGGTCATGAACAGCGGGTTGATCTCCAGAAGTTTCCGCCAGGAGGCAAGCGCCTTCTCCTTTTCCTTCAGGTCAAACATCAGGACAATGCCCTTGTTGAACCGGGCAATTTCATGATCCGGCTTCTTTTCCAGTGCCGCGTCAAAGACTGCGACCGCCTTCCGGGGCTGTCCGATCCGCCGGTACATGACCCCCATATCTGTCATGGCATCCGCATTCTCCGGGTCAAGGGCAATGGCCTTTTCATAGGCCGATATGGCCTTCTGGTACTGTTCCCCGTCAAAATAGGCGTTCCCCAGGTGAAGCCACGCCTCAACATTGTCCGGCTCCTGCACCACCTGTTCTTCAAGGGAATCAACCATATGCTCAGGATGCGGGTCCGCAGCGGCACGTTCCGACTGCAGCGGAGCAGTCCGGTAGGCCGTGAGAATGACACCGCACATAAACCCTACCACAAAGGTCACCGCCACTGCCGTAAAGAGTGTCTGCTGCTTTACATACCCGCTGGTTTTCTGTTCTGCCATAAATCACACTGAAAGACCGGTTTGACCGATACTGATTTTTGAAAAAAACATCCCCGCTGCAGGCGCCGGGACGCTTCCTTCATTTGATTGACAACAATATGCTGTTCTACTGCTCGATCGCGCGGTGAGAACCCACCGCTTCAGAAACAAAACTGCTGAAAAAGAAGAGAATGATGATGAATACAGACAGGATACAACACGCTTCGGCCCCGCACGACGGGGAGCCGGATAATCTTGTGATCATTTGAACGGACATCAGAAAAAGACAGAAACAGATCCACTGTATCGTAAGGCGCATCGTCAGGTATCCCGTTTTGGTAACCGTTCTCCGGCAGCTCCGGATTTCGGCTGGAATATACCGTCTGATGACCGGCTTGTCAATAATGAAGGCCGTGAATCCGTCAGTGGAAATAGCGGTACCGCCTGGGGAGGAAAAGGAGAAATGAGATAAAAAAACTTCGCCTATGCCGCGTCCGACGCGAGGGAAAGGGGATCGGGGTAAATGCGCTTCAGCCGCAGAGAAACCACGGTACCCGCACCGGGCTTGCTTTCCATGTCCAGCTGACTGTTGTAGGAATCCATGATCCGGTGGACGATGGAGAGTCCCAGACCGGTTCCGGTGGCTTTCGTGGTAACAAAAGGATCAAAGACCGTCGCCAGCATTTCCTCCGGAATACCGCATCCATCATCCCGGATTTCCACCACCGCATACTGCTCCCGCTCCGGGTACAAGCGAATATCGATCCGGCCTGATGCCGGAATGGCCTCGGCGGCATTCAGCAGAAGATTCCAGATGACCTGCCGGAAATGGCCCGGGTCCATTTCAATCCAGATATCCGGCGCAATCTCCCGATGAAAGTGAATGTTCTCGCAGCTTTTGTCTTTGCCGAACAGAAGAACGGTCTCTGTCAGTACACTGGTCAGGTCGATCACCTCGTCCTTGCCGGCCGGCGGCCGGGCGAACAGGAGAAAATCGCTGACCAGGGTACTGAGCCGGTCCGCCTCCCGGAGAATAATGTTCATCAGCCGGGCCTGATGGCTCTCCGCCTGGACATCCTCCTGAAGCAACTGAATGGACCCCCGGAGTGAGGCCAGCGGATTCTTGATTTCATGGGCCAGGCCTGCGGCCATTTCTCCGACTACCGCCATCCGCTCCACCCGGCGGACACGATTCGCCAGTGCCTGGAGTTCTTTTTTGCTTTTCCGGGCCTGTTCCGCCAGAAAACCGCTCAGGAATGCGACCGCAAAACAGGCCACCATGATAATCAGTATCTTGTAAAGGACATAACTCCAGGGACTGTGATAGGCGGCCTGGACTTCCTCTATTCCGAAAGGTGTCAGAACACCGTAGAATTCAAGATCGACCAGCACCCCGTACTGAATACTGCAGAGTGCCGCCATGATCATACTCCCTTTCCGGAACAGGAGCATACTGGCATAGATAATGACCACCAGGTACAGAAAGGAAAAAAGGCTGGAGAAACCGCCGGTCAGAAAAATGATCAGAGTGACGGCAAAAGTATCCACCCCGATCTGCAGATAGGCAAACAGGACCACCTGCCGGATATGCGGCAGCAGGACAGAATAGAGGAAGCAGAGAAAGAAAAGGCCGATGATCAGCCCGTACAGGATAAACAGCGGCCGGTTCAGCGGAGAAATTCCTTCGCTGAGCTGGAGGACGATGGTGGAACCCAGCAGCAGCGTTGTAAAGAGCAGGCGGAAAAACATCAGCCATTTCAGCCGATGGAAAAAATCCCCGTCTGCTTCTACAACGCCCGGGGCATCGCTGCTGTTCAGGTAGGTCAAAAAAAACTCCCCGTTTCGGAATTACATTATCCGACCGCGCCCGCCATGGAGAAGATCGGCAGGTACATGGCGATCACAAGACCGCCGACCACAACGCCCAGAAAACACATCATGGCCGGCTCGATCATTTCCGTCATCCGGTTGACCGCCTCATCCACTTCTTCATCATAGAAGTCGGCGATTTTGATCATCATGGTATCCAGTGCACCTGTGGTTTCACCGACGGCGATCATGGAACAGACCATGGGCGGAAAAACTCCGCTTTCCAGAAGCGGTTCGGCCATGGTCCGGCCTTCGGCAATACCGGTCCGGACATCGTAAACCGCCAGTTCAACCGTTTTGTTTCCCGCAGTCTTGGCGACAATGTCAAGAGCATCCATAATGGCCACGCCACTGGAGAGCATGGTTCCCATTGTCCGGGTAAACTTGGCCACCGCAATCTTCCGGATGAGCATTCCCATAACAGGAACAGTCAAGGCCCAGGCATCAACGATCCGTCGGCCTTTTTCCGTTCCATAGAATTTTTTGAAAGCGAAGCCGGCGATGCCAAGCCCGATCACCATCATTACTATATTTGATTGGAAAAAGTTACTGATATTGATCACAAGCAGGGTCAGTCCCGGCAGGGCCGCGCCCATTTCGGCGAACATCTTCTGGAACACCGGAATCACGAAGACCATAATGACAGCCACAACCACCACGGCAACGACAATGGTGATGGTCGGATACATCATGGCGCTTTTGACCTTCGCCTTCAGTTTGGCCGCCTTCTCCAGCGCTTCGGAGAGCCGCCGGAGAATGGTATCCAGGATACCGCCGGCTTCCCCGGCTGCGATCATGTTGGTGAAAAGATCATCAAATTCACCGGGATGTTTCTTCATGGCATCGGCCAGTGTCATGCCGCCTTCCACATCCTCCTT